>CAMDWC010000122.1 GCA_945878825.1 Haliscomenobacter hydrossis DSM 1100 | reverse complement strand
CTAAGATTTCACAAAGGTTAGATATTTCATTCATAAAAGAGATACGCGTTGCTAAATACGCATTAGCAGCATATTTGGTCATCTCCGCAGATCTTACATCCATAAAGAAAATAGGGTTTCCCTGACGGACAAATGGTTCGTAAAGCTGTCGCATTAATTTTTGAGCTCTTGCGGAACTTGTTCCAATGACTACCCTATCAGGTTTTAAAAAATCATCGACAGCGACGCCTTCCCTTAAAAATTCTGGATTTGAAACGACATCAAAGAGATTTTTCGATAAACTTTGTTCCAATATAGCTGAAACTTTTTCAGCGGTT
Source organism: Haliscomenobacter hydrossis DSM 1100 (assembly GCA_945878825.1). Classification (GTDB taxonomy): domain Bacteria; phylum Bacteroidota; class Bacteroidia; order Chitinophagales; family Saprospiraceae; genus BJGN01. The sequence continues at coordinate 9,094 of CAMDWC010000122.1, read as the reverse complement.
CCAACAGGTACGGTACTTTTATCAACAATGACTTTATAGTCAACAATGATTTCAGATAAATCTTTAGCTACCTTAAGGATAAAGGATAAATCGGCAGAACCATCTGCCCCTGGCGGTGTTGGCAAGGCTAAAAAAATAATAGCCGCATCTTTTATGGCCTCTGTAAGATCAGTTGTAAACGAAAGCCTGCCTTGTTTAGTATTCCTTTCAAAAATTATATCCAGTCCGGGTTCATAAATAGGTACCTCACCCTTTTTTAATCTATCTACTTTATTTGCATCAATATCGACACAAATGACATGATTTCCTGTTTCGGCAAAACAAGCACCAGTTACTAAACCAACGTAACCAGTGCCAATAACGGCTATTTGCATAAAAATGAGTTAATTTGAGTAATATATTCTATAGATAACATCTGCATAATCGTCAGATACAAGCACAGAGCCATCGGGCAATAATTCCAGGTCAACGGGACGTCCTATAACGTCGTCATTTTTAGGATTTAACCAACCGGTAGCGAACGGTTTATAGCTGATAGCCTTTTGATTTTCATCCAGTGTCACAAGGGATAATTGATATCCCGACTTTTTAGTCCTGTTCCAGGAGCCGTGTTCTGCGATGAGGATTTGATTTTTATAGCTGGCAGGAAAATTACTTCCCGTATAAAATTCGATGCCAAGAGGAGCCACATGAGCGCCAAGTTTTTGTGCAGGTTTCACAAAATTATCACAGGGAAACTTTTTACCAAATTCAGGGTCAGGTATATCTCCCTGGTGGCAATAAGGATAGCCGAAATGTAAATTATCTTTTTCAGCTCTATTCAGCTCACAAGCGGGGACATCGTCACCCATCATATCTCTGCCATTATCTGTAAACCAAAGCTCTTTAGAGGTAGGATGCCAGTTAAACCCCACCGTATTTCTAATGCCGGAATGAACTATTTCCATATTAGTTCCATCAGGATCCATTCTCGTAATAGCATTAAAGATTTTATCTTCTGATTCACAAATATTACAAGGTGCGCCAACGGGAACGTATAACTTTCCGTCGGGACCGAAAGCGATATATTTCCAGCCATGATGTTTTTCCGTAGGTAATTTATCGTAAATGACTTCAGGTTCCCCCGGGTTATCCAGGTTTTCTTCAATATTTTTAAACCGTAAAATCCTGTTTACCTCTGCAACGTATAAATCGCCATTTCTAAAAGCCACACCGTTAGGCATATTCAGTTTAGAAGCAATCAAGTACTGTTTTTCTGCCTTATAATCGCCATTTTTGTCAATCAACGCATACACATTCCCTTTATCTCTTGTACCGACAAATAAAACACCGGAGGGGGAAAGTGCCATAGATCTTGCATTTACTACATTTTCGGCATAAATTTCAATATTAAAACCATCGGGAAGTTTGATGCTTTTAACATCTATTTTTCCGCTAAATATTTTTGGCAAGGGAGGGTTTATTTTCCCACAATAGAGGAAAAGTACCATGGGCAACATCATCAATGAATTAAAAAATGGCTTTTTCATTTTTGAATTTTTTAACTACTTTATATAATCTGATAAAACAGGATAGGTTGAAATGAGTTTAGAGGCCTGCTCTTTTGATAATTTTTCACCGTCTAAAAAGGCAACAATTTCGTAATGCTTATTATTTGACCATTGAGCCAGCTCAAATGAATTAAATAATCCACTATATATACCTATTTTGTTTTTACCAGGTAAAATCTCGAACAGCAGGTTTTCATGCCCTTTAATATCTTCAATATTTATATTTTGAATATCGGTATAGGGTATTTCTTTTAAAAGCCACTTAAAGCAAAGGCCATCTTGAGCTATATTTCCATTTTCCCCATCAAAAAGCAAATTTGTATTCAACGCCATATCCATGGGCTTGGCGCCGGAGAAACGAAATGAAATACCTTGATTTCCTTTATCAAATAAGGGAGAACAAATTACGCGATAGCTTATGTTTGGATATTTGAGGGAACTTTGTGAAAAAAAGCGATGAATATCAACCAAAGTGAATAGGCTATTTTTCACCCCTGCGCCAAAATCTAAATCTTTATGAGGATAAGCAGAAATTAATAACTTTAGTCCATCATTTTCATTTAAAAAAGGTATTACGGCATTAAAGTAAGGTTTATTAACACTTTCCAAAGGATGTTCAGCGCCATTTAGCACCATGGCATTGAATTCAAAATAATCTACCTTCTGATCTTCTTTATAGGCTATACCAGGTGTAAAAGTTTGGGGTTTCATTTCGCTCAACGGCGCAAAAAAGTAGGCAGTGTATATATCTCTTGCGCCGTATCCACTTTTTCTGTTAGAAGCAAAATAAGCCGTTAATCCATCTCTGGCGGCAGAAAAATGGGTGTCATCTGCTGTAGAGTTAATGGGTGTTCCCATATTTTCAGGCACCTGGTCTGAATTCAAGGAAATTTTAAAAATATCAAACCCACCAAGACTTATTTCCGGATTATTAGAGGAAAAGTATAGGGTAAAGCCATCAGGCGCGAGGAAGGGATAATTTTCATCATATACAGAATTTACATCAGGACCCATATTTTCGGGCTTTGACCACAATCCGTTCCGTTTACTTATTTTGAATAAATCGTATCCCCCTTTACCACCCAAGGTATTTGATGTAAAAATAATGAGGGTATCAGAAATAAAATGAGGGGGCGCTTGAGCAGAAATCCGATCAAAAGTCGGGTAGAACGGATTAATTTTAAATTTCCCTGTTTTTCTGATGGTATCTGTAAAAATAGCTCCCTGGAGAAGATTATTTCCTCTAAAATAGTATAAAACCTGTCCGGAAGGGTTGAATCCGATACCAACCTCATGATTGGGTGAATTTAAAATGGGGCTAAATGATTTTGGTTTTTCCCATACGCCATCTTCCTTAGTAGAATAATATATATCAGTTTGAGGTAATTCTTCCTTTCCTGCGGATGGATTTGCAGCGGTAAAATACATTCTGTTTTGGTAGAGAGGGTTCAAAACAGGGGCAAATTCGTCACCCTGGGTATTCACCTGTCCTCCTAAATTTTCAACTACGGCTAAAGGATTACGGTACTGAATGGTCAGGCCCGTTGCACAGTGTCTAATAATGTTTCTAACCTCATTTCTATTGGGATGTGAGGGAGAAATAGCTTTCAGATAACTTTTTAAATAGGAGGAAGCGGTGGTAAAGTCTTGACGGTGAAAGCGTATTTGCCCTAAAAAAAGAAGTGCTTCTACCTGAAGGCTGTTTTTATTATTTAGTAAAGAAGCAAATTCTTTTTCGGCCTCATCCAATTTATTTTTATAATAATAACTTGCAGCACTAAGGAAAGTAATTTCAGGTGATTCAGTTTTAAAAAACTTTTTTCCTACCTGGAGGTAATTTAAGACTTCGTCATATCTTTTTTGTTGAAACAGTTGATTCGCTTCATTAAATCTTTTGGCATTACCCTGCGCTAACGAGGAGGGTAGGTAAAGATAAAGAAATAACATAATTAGAGCAAAAGACCGACAAAGACTCATGGGTGTACTTTATTGAAAAGGTTAAAAGCTTTGATTTCCGTCAAAATTTTCAATGTTGTCTGCTATCCGACGTAAAAAAGAACTTCCTAATGCTCCGTCCACAACTCTGTGGTCATAGGATAAAGATAAAAACATAAGATGTCGAATGGCTATAAGGTCACCGTAAGGCGTTTCAACCACAGCTGGTTTCTTTTTTATGGCGCCGATAGCTAAAATAGCCACCTGAGGCTGATTTATAATAGGCGTGCCCATGATACTACCAAAAGTACCTACATTGGTTGTTGTAAAAGTTCCGTCTTGAACTTCGTCAGGTTTCAATTGGTTATTTCTAGCTCGGTCTGCAAAATTATTTACCTTGGTAGTTAGTTCGAGCAAGCTCAGAGTGTCTGCATTTTTAATAACGGGAACAATGAGATTTCCGGAGGGCAGGGCGGTGGCCATACCAATATTTATGTCCTTTTTAATGATAATCTTGTCACCTTCAACAGAAATATTAATCATAGGGAAGTCCGATAAGGCCTTTGCCACGGCTTGAATAAAAATGGGGGTAAAGGTTATTTTTTGTTGATATTTTGCTTCGAAAGGTTTTTTAATTTTTTCTCTCCAGAGAACTATTTCGGTAACATCGGCCTCGGCAAAAGAAGTTACGTGGGCAGAAGTTCGTTTAGACATCACCATGTGATCAGCGATAAGCCTTCGCATTCTGTCCATTTCAATGATTTCATTTTCGCCTGAAGTTCGGGAAATTATTTTTTCAGGCGCCTTACTTATGCTAGTACTTACCTTTTTTAGCGCTTCCAAATAGTCCAGCAGATCATTTTTTGTTACTCTGCCTTGCATACCTGTGCCGGTGATAGTGTCTAACTGCTCAAAGGAGATATTTTCCTTTAGCGCCATATTTTTTACGAGGGGAGAATAAAATCGGTTAGATTTGACTGTTGGAGCTATAGACGTAACAGGAAGAGTTACCTGATATCCAGTAGAATAGGTCTCGGTATGGTTTACGGGAGATTCTTTGGTAACGATATCCTGAGAAATATATATTTTTTCATCAGCATCCATTTCGGTAGCTAAGATAGCTATCGTCTGACCGACAGGCACTACATCATTTTCATTAAAAAGGATGTTGATTAACTTACCTTTTACAGGAGAAGGAACATCGGTATCAACCTTATCTGTAGCTATTTCGACCAGGGTATCGTCGATTTCAACTAAATCGCCAATATTTTTCGTCCATCGAAGGATGGTTGCCTCAATTATACTCTCACCCATTTTAGGCATGACAATTTCAAAATGCGTCATAAGGATATTTTATCCGTGTTAATTAGTGCAAAAATACAAGGTATTTCATTAAAATGATTCTTAATTCAATTTAACAAAAAAAGACGTAAATAATTTAAGGAAACGTAAGCAGCATACTGAATATTTTTTTCTCTGTTTTTACCTGCTTTCACAAGGAAAGTTTGATGTTTTTCTTTGCTACCTAAGGCTACCCAAATGGTGCCAACCGGTTTCTCCACCGTTCCACCGTCTGGTCCAGCTATGCCTGAAATGGAGACACCTATGTCTGCACCGGTATGTGAAAGTAAACCATGGAGCATTTCAATAACGGTTTCTTCGCTTACTGCACCATATTTTTTAATGGTAACGGGATTAACACCCAATGATTTTTCTTTCATCTCATTAGCGTAGGAAATGATAGCCCCTTTAAAGTAATGGGATGAACCTGGCACAAGGGTGATAAGATGACTTAAATAACCGCCGGTGCAACTTTCGGCGCAGGCGAGTTGGTAATTATTTTTCATTAGTAGCCGTCCAACAACAACAGGTAATGTGTCCTCATCTTCACCTGCAACTAATGGTCCCAATAAGCTATGTAACTGGTTTGTTTTTTCAATAATTAACTCTTCTAAAAGCTGTTTATTGTCGCCTGAGCAAGAAAGTCGTAACCTGATTTGGCTTAAAGCGGGCAAATAAGCGAGCTTAATAAAATGGGGTAGTTCATTTTCAAATGTTTCTAAACGTTGGGAGAGTGTTGTTTCAGGAATACCAGCTATCAGCAGGGTTTTATGAATTATTATTTCGGAAGGGAAGGTAGCCTGGAGTTTTGGAATGACCTCATTTTCCATGAGATATTCCATTTCATAAGGTACACCGGGGAGCGAAACAATAACTTTTCCTTGGACTGTATTCAGCCACATACCAGGCGCTGTTCCCATTTTATTTGGCAAAACAAGCGTATTTTCAGGTACTTGCGCTTGTTGAATCAAATCCATGGTATTAGGGTCACGACCAATTTTCGTAAAAAAACGAATGAGGAATTGGTGTGTCTCTTCATGTAAAACCAAGGGTACATGTAAAAATTCAGCTAATGCTTTTTTGGTAATATCATCTTTAGTTGGACCTAGTCCGCCCGTGATGATAACTACATCTACTTCGTTGAGTGAAAGCTGGAGTTGTGATTTGATGTCCATTAATTCGTCAGAAATAGATTTCATCTGACTGACCTTCATTCCAATAAGATTAAGCCTTTGCGCTATCCACGAAGAATTTGTATCTATGATTTGTCCGATCAATATTTCGTCACCAATAGTAAGTACGTGAACTTTCATGCCTCGATTTTGCTGGTAAAGAAGTAAAATGTTAAAGATAAATTAAATCTCCATGTTGAAAGTATAATGCGATGTTTTCAGCGGAAGATTTTACGATTAACTCGCCGATGTCAGAAACGCCAATGATAGTTCCTTTCAAGGTTTCGTTATTTTTTTTAATAAGAAAAGTATATTCTTCGTTCATTCCTAACAAGCAGGAATGGTACTGAATTTTCAGCAAATCGGGTTGCTCGTTAACATAAGTTAAATATTCTTCCAGCGCGACAAAAAGGTTTTTTTCAATTTTTTTTCGGTCAATTTCTATAGATGTATTTAAAAATAAAGAGGTTGCCGACGGAAGAAAATCGGGAAAAGATGTTTGGTTAACGTTTAATCCAACGCTTATAACAGAACTTTGAACTTTATGAAAGTTAAGACTGTTTTTTATCAAAATACCTGCGACTTTTTTATTGGATATATAAACATCGTTTGGCCATTTTAGGTAAATGTTTTCTGGCCATGGATAATCGTCGAGCATCGATTTTCTAACGGCTAAGCTGACAGCCATATTCATCAGAAAAAGTTTTGATGGAATTATATTATCAGGAAAGAGAATAATAGAAAGTAAAATATTTTTTTCTTTATCACTAAACCAGGTTTTTTCTTGCTGACCTTTCCCCGCTTCCTGATAATCGGCTGAAATAACAGTTCCGTGCTGTGGGAAACTGTGAGAAAGCAATTCCATTGCGTAAGAGTGAGTAGAGTGTATGCTATTAAAAAAAATATATGCATCACCGATATTTTGATTCTTATTAAAATGCAAGTTTTATTATTTTAAAAGTTCTTAACTTGCCTCAAAATTACCAATTTAATTTTTTAAAACATCAATCATTTTGAGTACAACCATTGCAAAGTCTCCAAAGAAATTTCATAAAGAGGTGGAAAACCTCAATAATGAGATTATTGAGAGCATCAAAAATCTTAAAGGCATAGATATAATAAAGATGGATTTGAGGCACCTTCATGATGCACCCACTGATTTTTTTATTATTTGTGAGGGCACTTCCAACACGCAGGTAAAAGCCATAGCCAGCAATATTAATCGCCATGTGAAGGAAACCTTAGATATTAAGCCCAATCATGTTGAAGGGGAAAAATCGAGTTTGTGGATTTGTGTCGATTATTTCAATACTGTGGTACATGTTTTTCATCCTGATATGAGAAAATATTATGCATTGGAAGACTTGTGGAGTGACGCAAAAACAGTGGTTTACGAAAATTTACTGTAAATTTTTTACAATTAAAGCTGTGGTTTGCAACGATTATAGTAATTGATTGTTTGACCCCTATTATATTATAATTTAAAATAAAATAGCCTCCTGGCATGGACAGTAACAAAAAGCCGGCAAGTCCGGAAAATGGCGGTAACCGCTTTAATGGTTTTTGGATTTATGGAGTAATGATTCTTACTTTCATAGCTATTAATATGTTCACAATGATTGGTGCTGACAAAAAACAGTTAACCCAAAATCGTTTAGAGCAAATGATACGTGATACTGATATTGAAAAAATTGAAGTGGTCAATAATCAAAAAGCGCTTATTTATATCAAAAAAGGCAGTTTGTCAAAATATAGCGATATAGAAAAGTCTAATCTTTCTGCCGATAGACATCACTATTTTATGGACATTGGAAACGTAGAGGTTTTTAGTTCGTCTTTAAAAGAGGTGCAAGAAAAGGCAGAGATTCCAAGAGAAAATTGGGTTCACCCTGCTTATGTTACAAAAACAAACTGGATAGGACCTATTTTAAATTGGGTTTTACCCGTTTTCATTCTGATTGCCATTTGGCTTTTCATTATGAAAAGAGTTGGCGGTGGCGGTGGCGGTCCCGGGGGTCAGATTTTTAATATTGGAAAATCAAAGGCAACACTTTTCGACCAAAATAGTAAAGTGAATGTTACTTTTGCAGATGTTGCTGGTTTGGATGAAGCTAAGGTCGAAGTAATGGAGGTGGTTGATTTCTTGAAAACGCCTAAAAAATATACCGCACTGGGCGGAAAAATTCCAAAGGGAGTTCTTTTAGTCGGCCCTCCAGGTACAGGAAAAACATTGCTGGCTAAAGCAGTGGCGGGTGAAGCAAGTGTGCCTTTCTTTTCAATTTCAGGGTCCGATTTCGTAGAAATGTTTGTTGGTGTGGGAGCATCAAGAGTTAGAGACTTGTTTAAACAAGCCAGAGAAAAAGCACCATGTATCGTTTTTATAGACGAAATAGATGCTATCGGTAGGGCTCGTGGAAAAAATAATATGCAGGGTGGTAATGATGAGCGCGAAAATACGTTAAATCAGCTTTTGGTGGAAATGGATGGTTTCTCCACAGATAAAGGGGTTATCTTGATGGCTGCTACAAATAGACCTGATATATTAGATAGTGCCTTGCTCAGACCCGGTCGTTTTGATAGACAAATTGGTATTGATCGCCCTGATCTAAAAGGAAGAGAAGCTATTTTTAAGGTTCATCTAAAAACAATCATCAAGTCAGATGATGTTAAACCTTTTGTACTAGCAGAAATGACGCCAGGTTTTGCAGGAGCCGATATTGCCAATGTTTGCAATGAAGCAGCTCTTATAGCAGCAAGAAGAAATAAATCGGCCGTTGACTTAGATGATTTTAATTATGCATTGGATCGTGTTATTGGTGGATTGGAGAAAAAGAATAAATTAATCTCTCCTGAAGAGAAGAAAATTATCGCTTATCATGAAGCAGGTCACGCTATCTGTGGCTGGTACCTAGAACATGCATCCCCATTGGTAAAAGTGACTATTGTTCCCCGCGGAATAGGTACATTGGGGTTTGCTCAGTATTTGCCAAAAGAAGAAAATATAACCAGAACAGAGCAATTGCTCGATAGAATATGTATGACTTTTGGTGGCCGTGCAGCAGAGAAGTTGATTTTTAGTAAAATTTCAACAGGGGC
>CAMDWC010000121.1 GCA_945878825.1 Haliscomenobacter hydrossis DSM 1100 | reverse complement strand
AACAAGCCTTACAGACCTGTTATGATACATAGAGCCCCTTTTGGGTCTATGGAGCGATTTATATCTATCATGATTGAAAATACAGCGGGTAAATTTCCGCTTTGGTTGACTTCCGATCAATTTGCCATCTTACCTATCAGTGACCGATTTATTCCTTATTGTAAAGAGGTAGTTCAGGCTTTGGCTAAGCATGATATCAGAGGTTTCGTAGATGAAAGGGCTGAAAAAATTGGCCGTAAGATTAGAGATGCTGAAGTTCAACACATACCTTTTATGCTTGTTGTTGGAGAACAAGAACAAGAGAATCAGATGATTTCAGTAAGACGACAAGGTCAAGGTGATTTAGGTAGTTTTTCCGTTTCAGATTTTGTAAACCTGTTTAATGGGGAACTCGAAAAAGAAAACGCTTAATTTTCCCCGTCGAAATATTTAATATATAAAATAAAAAGGTTGTACTTTTGAGGTATAACCTTTTTATTTTATGAATAGATTAAGAAGTTTTTTAAAGAAATACCGCAACGAAGTAATCGTTGTCACACTCGTTTATCTTTTCCTACTTTCCCGCAACCTGATGAAGCATCTTATCCAATAACCTGGTTAGTGCTACCTTTTACCTTTTTTTTACAGGTATTCATTTTCATATTTGCACGCAACTGGTTTTGAATCAGGATTTACAGGATTTTTAGGATTAGATAGAACGTCGTTGATGGGGGTGGCATCGTATTAATGGAATTGAATACCTTTTCTGTGCTTTTCGCCGCTGCGATAATCGCATCGACAAAATTTCATACAATGTATAAATTCAAAGAATTAACCACACATTTCAAAACAGCGACGTCGTCTTTAATCCTCAAAATCCTGATTCAAAACCAATTACAGGATGAAATGCTTCATATATACTAACCTTAAGGGAGGTTAGGTGGAAAGTGATATCGAGGTGGTGGATAGTGTGGCTGCCTTTTTCCGTTTTTTAGACAGGTATTCATTTTCGTATTTGTACGCAACTGGCCTTGAATCAGGATTTACAGGATTTCTAGGATTAGATAGAACGTCTTTGCTGGGTGTTTTATCGTATTAATGGAAATGAATACCTTTTCTATGCTTTTCGCCGCTGCGATAATCGCATCGACGAAATTTCATGCAATGTATAAATTCATAGAATTAACCACACATTTCAAAACAGCGACGTCGTCTTTAATCCTCAAAATCCTGTAAATCCTGATTCAAAACCAATTACAGGATAAAATGCTTCATATTCACTTTCCACACCTGACCCCCTCGGGGTCACACGTCTATAAGACCCTTTGGCCCCTGGCGGCATAATGTTTTACCCTACCGCCAGGCGGAATATATTTTTTCTATAAAACCCGGAATCGCCGCGTTCTCCATCCAACGGCCCACGACAACCAGGTCTTTGGTACTATCTACAAAAATAAAATTGGTACCATTTCCGACATGCATGTAAGCCGAGGCGGGTGCTGCAGGTATCATTTTTTTGTCTGTATTTAAGAAATAATTCATAAAACCATAATCTGTTTTGGCATCGGTAGATTTTGTGGCCATCTCGAACCACGACGAGGGCAGAATATTCTTATTATCCCAATTCCCTTTATTCAGCGTAAACAAGCCAAATCTGCCTAAATCGTAAGAATTAATTATCATACCACCTCCCCAATGTCCGCCACCACTCACGGCTTGAACGGGTAATCCATCAATAACAATCCATGAATTTCTATACCCTGTCCAGCGCCAGGTGTCGGATGCACCGATAGGATCCATTACTTTTTCTTTAAGAAAAACAGGTAGTGGTTTTCTCAAAATACTGGTTAAAGACAGCGCTAATACATTTACCCTTACATCATTATATTCATAAACGGTACCAGGTTCATTTCTTTTTCTGGTTAACCATTTTGACGCATCGGCATCGGGTCTGTCTGCCCAATCTGGTTTTTCCCATAAGGTACCTTCCCAATCACTGGTCTGCCTTAGAAGATGCTCCCACGTTATTTTTCTATTATGCTCCGTTTCAAAGGGTCTTAAAAGTTCGTCCTTTCCCATATCCTCCGCATTTCTATACAGCTTACCTGGATTATACCCTTCGATAGGCGGCAAATAAGTATAGACGGGATCACTTAATTGTCTTATATGACCTGATTCCAGGGCTAATCCAGCGACGGTACTTAAAAAACTTTTGGTAACACTATGGGTCATATCACATTTTTCTGGTTGACCCCACCTGGCAACAATATAACCTTTGTAAATAATTAAGCCATTCGTATTTCCTCTCGATTCAAAAGGGCCGATGCCCATTCCGAAAGGTTCCTTACCAAACGTACGATAGTGGTTAACCTCCATATTGGCCGGATTTTTCGTTTCATTAGCCAGAGCATAATTTACGGCACTTGCCAGGGAGTCACCCAAAAGCCCCATCGATGCAGGGCTTTTTTCTTGCCATTCTTGTTTTGTGGGGAAATATTTGGATTGCGCTTTTACCATAACAGGGGTAAAAAATGGCAGCAAAGCTAAAGAGGTGAGTAAAAACAGCTGTCTCATTGTTCGTAATTTTCTGTAAAATATAAAAAAACGCCGAAGGAAAGTATTCCAACAGCGTTTTTCCTATTGATGTAAGGTTGAATATTAACCTCCTACATAAATATCCCAGTTTACCTCAGACTGTGGATGAGGGAATTGCTTAAATATGGTTCCCTTGTCATAAGACGTTGGAATCTCATTCAGTTTATTATATCTCCTCGCGTCAATCCAACGATGTCCCCATGGTTCTGCCCAAAGAGAGTATCTTCTCTGATAAAGAATTTCATTGATTAAGGCATCTTTCGTGGTTGCACCTGTGTAATTTCCAATGGCCGCTGCATTTCTGATAACATTGATAGCGTTAACTGCCTCCGTAGTTTGTCCCAAATTAGCATGTGCTTCTGCTTTCAGCAAAATGAGCTCTTCGTTACGGATAAACGGAATGGGCGTAGTATTTGTCGTCCAACGAGCGTCCTGATACTGAGCTGAAAGTGGCGTAGCGTCCGTGGTAACAACAACTGGCGTATTTCTTTTAAAGAATTTTCTGGACACCCTTAAATCACCAGGTGTTGCGTCATCAATCATAGAAGGATGAACAACGATGATGGTATTTACAGCTGCATTGGGCAGATAAAATAATGGATTGAAGGCATCGGGTGGGCCTGAATAAGGATGTGAAGGACCAGCATTTAAATTACCACCCATTTCCATAAATGATCCATCTAAAGCCGTTAAAATGCCTTGCCAGTCTTTACGGTAAGCATTTAAACGTGCTAAAATAGCTTTACTGACTTTTCTAAGATTTGGAATGGTGTTAAATGCAGCAAAACCTGGAGTTAACTTTAGTGGAAACGCACCTGAACCAGCTGCGGCAAGGTCTTGATCTGCCTGATCTAATACGCTTTTAATATGATTTAAAGCCTCCTCATATTTTACAAACTTTCCAGGTTTCAATGGGTCTTTCACATCTATTCTAATGCCATTTTCATACACAAAATTGGCTGGAATCATAAATTGGTAACCCTGGATCATTTTGGCAAAACCAGATACGGCTTTCTTCTCAGCATCTACAAGCAAAGTAGAACCATTGGAAGAACTGATTAGTACATCAGCCTGCTTAATGGCCTGATAAGGAGCTGCCCAGCTACCTCCTCCGGTTGATCCAAATCCGAAGTATGATCTATCGGGAACTCTACCAGCCTGGCCTAACCAATCTGTTTGAAAACGGGGATCGGAAGCATTCAAATACCACGTTTCTCTGCCGAAACCATTCCAGGCCTGAGAAATATTTGTCACATAACTTCTATGAGATGCTTCGAGTCCAGTCAAAAGGAATTGCACTTGTTCTTTAGTGGCGTTAGTCTCCACACTCGCCAAAGAGGGGTTGTTGGGATCTAACACTTCATCGAGTTGTAAAGGATTACATGCGGTAAATCCTAAAACAGCAGGAATTAAAATAGCTTTTAATATATTTTTCATTTTAAAATAAATTAATTTTTAGAAATCGAAATTCAGGTGGAAAAATATCCTTCTTGGTGTAGGATAAGGAGCAATATCCACGTTATTTGCGATGGATTGCGCACCAAAGGTGGAAGTTTCAGGGTCGTATCCGAAATAATCAGTGAATAAAAATAGATTATTCGCCGATGCGCCTAATTTTATACCTTTAATTTTGCCATTAAACATTTTCTCTAAAGAGGCTTTTGGGAAAGTATAATATAAACCTACCTCTCTGATTTTCACAAAACTAGCGTCCATTACCCATCTTGCTGCGTTATTATAAGGCGCAGGATCGCGCTGTCTTCCATTAGGAATACCGTCTCCGTTTGAATCGTCAAACCAACCTTTCGTCGTTCCACCTCCGTCTGCTAAGAACGCTGATAAATTAATGTTATCTCCTCCCTGCTTCCAATCTACTAAGACAGAAAGTTCCAGGTTTTTAAGAATACTGAATGAGTTGAAGAAAGATGCGTTAAAATCGGCTTGATTATCTCCCCAGAAAGTAAAGCCGCCCGGATTAGTTGGAACGGCAGGTGTACCTACGATAGTCGTTGGCGCATAGCCTTGTGCATAAAGGAAAGTACCCAAACCTGAACCAAAGGCCCCAGCGATATAGGTTGGAATGCCTAAACGGGTAAGTAACACCCTGTTTTGCCAGTAAAGTACTCTGGAGAACCATCTGAATTTAGGCAAATCAATGATTGTTCCTGACACACCCAATTCTATCCCTTTATTTTCCAATTCAGCCTCATTACTTGGCGTTGTACTAACACCTACAGATGGAGCCAAATTCAAATTTTGAATATTATTTTGAGTGCTTTTTATGTAATAGGTAGCTTCTATGGCTAATCTGTTTTTGAAAAATCCTGCATCAATACCAAATTCTAATTCCGAGGCAGTTTCAGGTAGAATACCTGTATTTCCAATTTGAGAAGAAACAACCGAACCTAGTAATCCACCAATATTTGTTCCACCCAAAGAGGTGAAAGTACTTCCAAAGGCAACTGGTCCAGAGGTTGCGCCATAGGCAATACGCGGTTTTAACTGTGAAATGGCGCCTACATTCCAAAAATCAAAATTAGCAATGTTCAATGCTAAGGAAGCTCTTGGAAAAGCATATAATTTATTTGCATCACCGTTCAATGTCGATTTATCCCAGCGAATACCTACAGTTCCAATGATTTTATCATCAAAATTGGCTTCTTGTTGTAAGAATATACCTGCTTCACTGATACTACTGATGCCGTGTTCATTGATTTCCTGAACATTGGCTTGCCTCAAATTTTTCTGGCCTGGAACTAATCCTCTACCCCGGTTGAATAGGGCACTATTTTGAAAATCTAAACGGACCATACCTCCTTGAGAGGATAAATTCAACTTACCCACTGTTTTAGTGTAAACCAAAGCAGCCTGAATATTGGTATTGAAACTCTCCTGACGTCCAAGCAACAAATCACCTGGATTAGCCTGTGCTTTTTGGAACTGTAAAAATTCAGGTAAGTAAACCATCGTCGAATTTTGCAGATAATCCAATCCACCTGAAAGGGTAGCCTTTAGATTGCTGGTATTATTCTGAAAAAGATCAGCCGTCAAATTGAAAGCCTGGATAAAACGATTTACCGTTGAATTGTTGATGCCGTGATCAGTTACCGCTACCGGGTTTTCAGAAAAATAAGGATTTACCGGATAGATACCTTGTGCATTGGGTCTTAAGTCAAAATAACTTGGGACATAAGCTATATTATAACCAATACTGGCTCCGGCGTTATTCTGATTTCCTGTAAAGCCTCTGTCAGTCTCAGTTTTAAGATAATTGGTAGAAAAACTGAATCTTACTCTTTTAGAGATTTTGTGATCCACATTGGCTCTGATAGAATATCTCTCAAATCCAGTGTTTTTTACCGTTCCATCTTCAGCCGTTACATTACCAGAAATATAAAACTTTGTTTTTTCATCGCCACCAGAAACGGTTAATCTTGAATTACTCAAAATGGCTGGATTATCATAAAAATAATCTTCGTAATTAACGGTAACACCTTGTCTGAAACGTTCCAGTTCAATAGGACGTCTTGCAACGGGGAAAAAGGTGTTGATTTTAGCTTCGCTCCAAACATCGGTGCCAAGAAGTCTTAGAGGTGACGCATCGCCAATGTCTTGTGAAAAACTAATTTTAGTTTTTCCTTCCGCACCTCTTTTAGTGGTAATAATGATTACCCCCGCATTGGCTCTGGTACCATAGATGGCCGCGGCAGAAGGACCTTTTAAAATCTCAATATTCTCAATATCCGCAGGATTTAAATCGGCAAGACGGTTCGCACCATCATCTTGATTTGAAGCTCCGGCACCACTTACGGTTGCACGGCCACTTCTCTGGGTTGCATTACTTGCATACACTCCGTCAAGGATAATCAAGGGTTGTGATGCCCCGGCAAGACTGGAAATACCACGTAATTGAATGGATAAACCACCCCCTGGTGCACCACCATTGGAACGAACGGTAACCCCCGCCACTTTACCGTATAAGGCGCCATCTGTGGTTTGAATGGTGGTAGTTCCTACCAATTCTTTAGCAGAAACAGAACCTACGGCATTCGCCAGATTAGACCTTTTTACGGAAGAAGCCAGACCAGTGATAACCACTTCTTCGAGATTGGTCGCATCTTCGCGCAATTTAATGTTTAACACGTTATTCGAAGGTCCAGCTTTAACTAATTGGCTTAAATAACCAATGGAACTAACCACTAAGGTAACCTCGCTGTTGTCATCAATGTCGAGGGTAAATTTACCATCCAGATCAGTAACTGTGCCCTTAGAAGCATTCTGAATAATAATATTCGCGAACATCAAAGTTTCACTCGTTCTTTCATCTGTAATGCTTCCCGTAATTTTGTATTGTGCCTGTAATTTATAGTTAGTAAAAAACAGAAGGGTACAAATGGAAAGGAATAGTAACCGTTTTCTTTTCATTTTTTTAAGTTTTGTAAATTAATACTTAAATCTAATAAAGTAATACTACTAATTACGTCCTTTTCCAAAGTTTTTATCATAATTCCTAACAAATTGAAAAAAAAATAGCAACTTTACATTAACCTATTTAAATATTTTTAGATGCAAAAAGATCCCTTTTACCAGGAAAATTCCAATGCTTATACCAGCAGAGAAAGGAATTTAATAGCTATTATTATCGTTTTACTTATCGCGTTAGCAGGTACGAGTTACTGGGCGTTTTTCAAGAAACAAGAAAATAGCGTTATAACAAAGGAAAATATCGCTTATCAGTCTGAAAATATGGAGTTAATCTCCCTGAGAGATTCATTGGTCTCACAAGTTGAATCATTGAGTTCTAATTTCGCTGCATTATCAGAGGAAAACCAGTCTTTACAAGGTTCTTTGAATGAAGCTAAAAATGAGTTGACCTCAAAAATAAAAACGCTTAGCCTGTACAAAAAAAATAGTGCAAAAGAGGCAAATAGTCTCAGAGCAGAAATTCTTCAGTTGTTGGCCGTTAAAGCTGAACTGGAGGAATCTATTTCGGCGTTGCAAGAAGAAAATGATAACTTGAAAGTGGAAAATACGTCCTTGACCACTAATCTGAATGAAGCGAATAAGGATAAAGAGGCTTTGGCTAATTTGAATAGAACGATGCAGGAAGAGGTAAAGAAGCTTACCTTGAATAATTTTAAGGCAGCGGCCTTCCAGGTGGAAGTAGAGACTCCTAAATCGAAATTAACCGCTAAATCGACCAAGGCTCGTCGGATTGTTGTCAACTTCGATTTAACCTCTGTTCCCGATGAATACCAAGGCATTCGCACCATTTATATGGCGATAACAGACGATAATGGCGTTCCTGTTCCTGGGTCTAACATCAACAAAAGTATTGTGGTGAATGGACAAACTATGGCGTTAAATGCCGTTTCTGGTAAAGAAGTCAATATTACGAGTAACCAGAGATTATCCTTTTCTCACAACATGGAGGACAAATTGAAACCTGGGTTTTACAGGGTGGCCGTTTACGCTGATCTTGGTATGTTGGGTTCTGCCAATTTCAGATTAGATTAGAGGGCTTTTGCTTGATTTAGTTTTACCTAAAATCCATAAAAAATCTGGATTGTATGAGAATTATCTTTATTCTTTTTTCGTTCTTTTTATTTTCTTGTGGCATTCCAAAGAAAGAGGTTCTTTTGTTGGAGGATAAATACAAAAATGAGCTAATAAACTTAGATTCTCAATTAGTGCATCAAAGGTCGCTTAATTATTCACTTACCCTGGATAATTATAAGAAACTAGGTTCTATTACTGCTTATGAATCGGTTCAAAAGGTGTATTTGGATAGGCTGGACTCCTTGCAAAATGATATTGACAGGTTGAATAAAAATTCTTCAGTAAGTCAAAATTTCCTTTCTGATAATATTGACACTCTTGAAATGAAATTAGCCAATCAGTATCTTTTTACGCAGTCTATTTTAAATTACTGGACTAAATTTAATAGTCCGGTAGGTAAATTGACGTCCATTCTTAAAGATTCACTGGCGTCGGAGGAGAACGTAATGATTGAGGAATCGACCATGTATTGTAGTATTTCCATACCTATGGAAATACTTTTCAAGCCCTTTGTTACCCAAGCGGTTGACCCGACAGCCATGCCTTTGTTAGGTAAAATCAGTGAAATACTTCAACTTTTTCCTGCTTTTACCATCCAGGTGATTGGTCACACTGATAACGCGATACAACAAAATAAAAAGTTACCTGATAATTGGGATCTAAGTGTTCTAAGAGCGTCGGCGGTTTCTAAGGCTTTAGTCGAAGAATGGCAATTATCTCCATCCAGGATTCTTGCCGCAGGAAAAGGAGAATTCTCCCCAATGAAATCGAATGAAACAACGGAAGGAAAGGCATTAAACCGACGCATAGAACTGGTGGTAAGTCTCAGAACGGAGGATATCCTCCGAGATTATAGAAAATTACTTCCCAAATAATTCAAACTATTTGAACCTTTTATTTAATCTATCAGCTCTCGGTTACTTGCCAGGAGCTTCCGTCTTTGCCATCTTTTAGTTCCACCTTATTTTCCTTTAAGGCATCGCGAATAAGGTCTGCCGTCGCCCAATCTTTCCTCAACCGCGCATCATTTCTCATTTGAATGATAAGATTCATTAGCCCATCCAACAAAGATTTATCCTGATTACCGGTTAGATCGCCTTCTACATCGCTGTCAACGGCGAATATGTCATTAATAAATAAACTAAACACCTGTTTTATATTGTCGAAAGTGGCCGGAGAAATATGGTCCCAACCTATATGTTTATCTTTCAGGGAATTCAATTTGTTTACCAGTTCAAAAAGGCGGGATAAAGCCTTGGGTGTATTAAAGTCGTCGGCCATATCCAGATGGGCGGCTTCTATCAATGCTTCGATTTCAGTATCTTGACCAGCGTCACCTTTTGTACCCGGGTGATTTACAGATTGAATCCATTTATA
>CAMDWC010000120.1 GCA_945878825.1 Haliscomenobacter hydrossis DSM 1100 | reverse complement strand
TTCATCAGACAAAGGCTTACCCTTTTGAGCATAAATGAAATGAATATTTAGGATAAAAAATATTTGAAGGAGGATTCTTGGGCTCATCTTAACATCATTTATTAACTTAAATACTAAAATTAATTTTTTTTTGTCTATTTTCAATGGTCTTTTACATTTTGAACCATTTATTTTAAAAAAATGAAGGCAGATAATTTTTTGAGCTTCTCCATATTGCTCTTAAGTTTGTTTTTTCAGTCTTGTTCATCAGAACTTGAATATGATGTAATCATAAGGAATGCGGTCATTTTTGATGGCACTGGTAATACTCCGGTTAAAGGGGATATTGGCATTAATAAAGATACGATAGCCTTTATTGGAGACTTAAAAATGAACAAGGGCAAAAAAGAATTTGATGCCAAAGGTCTGGCTATTAGTCCCGGTTTTGTCAATATGCTTTCTTGGGCAACGGTCTCCTTACTTGCTGATGGCAGAGCAATGAGTGATATAAAACAGGGGGTTACACTCGAAGTAATGGGAGAAGGAAATTCCATGGGACCCTTAAATGAAGCCATGAGAAAGGAAGAAATAGATGGTCAGGGAGATATTAAATATGAGGTCTATTGGCGTACTTTAGGGGAATATTTAACTGGCCTCGAAAAAAAAGGCGTTTCTCCTAATATTGCTTCTTTTGTTGGTGCTACCTCCCTAAGAATTCATGAATTAGGTTATGAAAATAGGAAACCCACAAATGGGGAGTTAAAAAACATGCAACTCCTTGTTAAACAAGCAATGAATGAAGGTGCAATGGGTTTATCTTCTGCTCTTATTTATGCCCCCGCTTTTTATGCTGACGAAGAGGAGATTTTAGCCCTTTGTCAGGCTATGGCTCCTTACAATGGTTTGTATATTACCCACATGAAAAGTGAAGGAAATAGATTGGAGGAGTCTGTTCAAAGTGTCATTAAACTGGCAGAAAAGGCAAAAGTGAAAGCTGAAATATATCATCTGAAAGCTGCAGGTATCGATAATTGGTCAAAAATGGACAAAGTAATTACAAGTATCAATAAGGCTAGAAATCAAGGAATTGATATTGCTGCTAATATGTATAATTATATCGCTGGGGCTACAGGCCTTGATGCAGCAATGCCTCCATGGGTTCAGGAGGGTGGTTTTGGGGAGTGGGCAAAAAGATTAAAGGATCTCAATATTAGGAAAAAGGTAATTGCCCAAATGAAAATAAATGCTAATGACTGGGAAAATTTATATGCCTCCGCTGGTTCTCCTGATAAGCTTTTATTAGTCGATTTCAGACAAGATTCCTTAAAAAAATATACTGGTAAAACATTGGCAGAGGTGGCAACTTTAAGAGGGAAAAGTCCCGAAGAAACGGCAATTGATCTGGTGATTCAAGATAGTTCCCGCGTAGGCACTGTTTATTTTTTAATGAATGAGGAGAATGTAAAAAAACAAATTAAGTTGCCATGGGTTAGTTTTGGTTCTGATGCTGGCGCTCCTGCTTCAGAAGGGGTATTTCTTAAGTCAAGCACTCATCCGCGTGCTTATGGAAATTTTGCCAGACTACTTGGGAAATATGTACGTGATGAAAAGGTCATTAAACTCGAAGAGGCCGTGAGAAAATTAGCTGCGCTGCCTTGTGAACGACTGGGGATTGCACAAAGGGGTTATTTGAAAAAAGGATATTTTGCAGACCTTGTCCTTTTCGATCCTAAAGAAATAGCCGATATAGCTGATTTTCAAAATCCTCATCAGTATGCGGTCGGTGTGAAAAATGTTTGGGTAAATGGTAAATTGGTCCTATTAAATGGGGAGCCTACAGAGGAAAGGCCAGGACGCTTTATCAAAGGACCTGGCTATCAAAAAGGTTTCTAATTCCCACATTATTCTTTTTTTGATTGTGTTAGCTATGAAAAAATTTCAATTCCTCATTCTTCCTTTTTTATTCTGCTGTTTGTCCGCTTTTTCTCAAACAGAACTAAATAAATTAAATGAATTGACCTCCTTTATCGAAAAAGGAATGGCCGATTGGGAAATTCCAGGACTGTCAGTTTCTGTCGTTAAAAATGGAAAAACGATTTATCAGAAGGGGTTTGGTTTGAAAAATATGCATTTGACGGAAGCAGTAAATGAGCATTCTATCTTTGGTATTTGTTCTACTACTAAGGCTATGACGGCATTAACTTTAGCTATGCTGGTCGATGAAAATAAACTGAATTGGGACGATCCTGTTGTCAAATATTTACCCCATTTCAAATTAGCTTCAGATGACTGGACTAATCAAATTCGGGTGAAGGATTTGCTAACACATAATGCAGGTCTGCCAAATCTCGATTTTTTATGGTATGCCAATAACTTAGAGGTGAAAGAGATGATTCAGCGATTGAAATTTGTTAATCAGGCTTATCCCATCAGAGGTGGTTATACTTATCAAAATGTGATGTATGCCATTGCTGGAGAATTGGTTGAATCAATAAGTGGTATGCCATGGACAACTTTTCTCCAACTAAGAGTTTTTGACCCATTAGATATGAAGGAATCCTTTCCTACCTATAAATCTTCCCTGTTCTACAAAAACAGGATGTATCCCCATTTTAGAATCTCAGATAAAATATCCCCCATTCCATATATGGTCATTGATCAGGTAGCTCCTGCCGGAGCGGTTTGGTCGAGCGCACACGATATGGCTAAATGGATGCATTTCCTCCTCAATAAGGGCAAAATAAATGGTAGAGCATTGATTTCTGAAAATAATTTTAACGAATTATTTACCCCCCAAACGGTGATTCCCCAAAAGGACTTTTATCCAACCAATAATTTGACGCTACCAACCTGGACTACTTACGGACTAGGTTGGTTTCAACAAGACTATAGAGGCAAAACACTTCATTTTCATACAGGTAGTATCGATGGAAATATTGCCATTATAGGCCTTGTACCGTCAGATAGTTTAGGCGTTTTTGTTTTAGGAAATTTGGATCATGCAGAATTGAGGCATGCTATTATGTTTAAGGTTTTAGATCTTTTGGGTGAAAATGTCGACGGTTCAAGAGATTGGAATGCCGAAATTAAATCGCTTTACCAACAAATTGCAGATAATAATAGGAAAGAGTATATTCCTGAAAATAAGAGGGAAGGGAGCGACCATAGAACCTCAATTTTGGGTAGCTATAACCACCCCCTTTATGGAAAAATTAAAGTAGAAAAAACGAAGGGAAATAAGGTGTTACTTCATCTAACCCCAATACTTATATTAACGCTCACTGCTATCAATGAAAAGGAATTTATTGGAAAATATCAGGATTATTTTTGGTTTGATGATGAAAAAATCATTTTTGATTTAAGTTCAAATGGTAAAGATGTTTTGGCTTTAAGCATCGGAAATCGAAAATGGGAAAAAGAAAATTGAGCTTATAAATTAAATTTTATACCTGCCCTTACCCATTTTCCCGGCATGGGAACGGTGCCAATTTCTCTGTATTCCAGGTCAAAAAAATTGGTTATCTGGAGGAAAGTATTGAATGATTTTCCCCATGATCTGTTGGCTTGAACGTCCGTTAATAAGGTAGATTTTTCATTGTTTATCCGCTGAAAGTATCGGAAAGCGGCAGTTGCTTTAATTTTCCATGGAAGATTAAAGGCAATAATGGCACTACTTTGGTACTTAAGATTTTCGAAAATATATCGGGCTTGATACCCTGGAATCAGCTCTATATCAGCTTGTAACCAGGCATAATTCAGTTGGATAGAATAAATCAATCCGCGTTGAAAGTCGTATTTGAAGGTAAGTTCTGCCCCCCGTGTCATTACATTCAGGTAATTCTCAGGTTTCCATTTTTCTGCATTAGAAATTCGAACCCATTCAATTATTCTGGAAGCATCGCGTTGAAAAATGGAGGCCGTCAAATGCGCGTTTCCTTTGTCGAAACGACCGCCCATTTCATAAGTCCAGGCCGATTCCGGGAGTAAGGTTATGTTTCCATTATTGGATGGACCCACATAATATAAATCGGTATAAGTGGGTACTCTAAAAGACCTGGCAAGATTCGTGAAAACGGAAAAATGATCATTTTGAGTATAACTTATGTCTATACCTGGATAGAATTTCAATCCATAATCATTCATATAATGATTAAAAATACCGGGATTAACCTGGAATTTTCCAAGAGTAATTCTTTCCTCGAGATAAATACCCACGTGATCGCGAAAATGATTGCCCAGATTATTACTTTCTATTTGTTCCCGGCGTATTTCAAATCCAATAGCCCCAATTCCTAAAGCATTATTAAGTTGAAAATTACCCTCCAATCCACTAACTTTTGTGTGGTGAATATTTTTATAAAAAGAAGGATTTTGCCTCAGATAAATATAAATATCCTGGTGATCTCTATGATAGGCATTAAAATTGAACCGTCCCCAATCCTTTTCCAGTTTATAGGCGACAGATAACATCATGGTTTGGGTCTCTTCGTATTGATCCTTTGCATTTTCATTGGCATAAAATCCATTTGCACCAAAAGCCTTGTTATTGAACCCAGCCAAAATACGCCAGGTACCCTGGGCTAAGGATAATTGAGATTGATAAAGGATATTTTGTTGTTTAAAATCGGTGTTATACCTATAGCCATCTCCTTCGCTAAAACCACCCGAAACAGATTGCTTCCATTTTCCGAAGGGTAAACTAAGAGAAACATCGGCTCTTTTAAGTCCATATTCACCTAAGGAGACCGTGCCGGATAGCTGATTTTTATCGGGTACTTTGGTAATAATGTTAACAGCGCCTGAAAAGGCATTTGGGCCATAAATTCTGGTTCCCGGACCTTTTAAGACCTCTATCCGTTCGATTTGTTCTGGTTGAAGAACCAAATTCAATAAATGATGACCGGTTTGAGGGTCACTCAACTTAATGCCATTGATGAGGACCAGGCTTTGGTCAAAAGATCCTCCTCTAATAGACAGATCTGCCTGAACGCCCTGAGGTCCTCGCTGTCTGATATCCAAGCCTGGTAAATAAGAAAGAATTTCAGCTATTTGGTTAGCTGGCAAACGGCTAATGTCCTCTTTAGAAAGCAATTGTATCGTTCTTGCCGATTTGGAAAAAGGGGTAGCCAATCGGTCTGCCATAATTTCTACCTGGTTGAGAGAAATTAAAGTATCCGATTGTCCCCACATATTTTGAGAAATAAACGATATTGCCAGCAAAATATTAATTAACTTCATTCTATTGGTTTAAGCGCTAAAATTAAGCAAACAAACGCAATGATTATCAAAAAGCGAAATAATGAATGTAAGCTTTAGGTCAAATTTTCCCTCTCTTCAGGGAACAATGAAGAACGGTGCGCCTTATGTGTTTATGGATGGCCCTGCAGGAACACAAGTGCCCGCTCAAGTGATAAATGCCATTTCAGGTTATTATTTGCATAAAAATGCCAATTCGCATGGTCAGTTTATAACATCTTCATTAACCGATGCCGTGGTAGAGGAGACCAGAGCGGCTATGGCCTGTTTTTTAGGTGCTAATCATGGGGGAGAAATTTCTTTAGGTGCCAACATGACCAGTTTAGCCTTTTCCCTTTCCAGCGCCTTTGCCCGCTTATTTCAACCAGGCGATGAGGTATTGATTACTCAACTGGATCACGAAGGAAATAGAGGGCCCTGGCTCGCCCTTCGCGAAAAGGGTATTATCGTCAGGGAGGTTCGGCTTTTATCCGAAGGAAGACTGGATTATGAAGATTTTGAATCTAAAATAAATGAACGAACCAGATTGGTTGCCGTAGGATTTTCATCTAATATTTTAGGCACGGTCAATGATTTGAAAAAAATAAGGGATATTAGTCATCAGGTGGGAGCTTGGCTTTTAGTTGATGCCGTCCATGGGGCACCACACTTTAGCCTGGATGTTAAAGCCTTAGATTGTGATTTTTTACTTTGTTCTGCCTATAAATTTTATGGACCTCATGTAGGCATCCTTTATGCAAGAGAAGGTTTGTTAGATCGATTACCAACGGATAGATTGCGCACGGCTGGTCAGGCAGCACCCGACTCCATTGAAACAGGAACCCCTAATTTTGCTGCCTTTGCGGGTGTTTCCGCCGCCGTTGATTTTTTAGAAAGCCAGGGTTCAGGGCACAGTAAAAGAGAGCGGTTGGTGAGTGCTATGGAATTGATTCATGAGCATGAAAAGGGGTTATTTATAAAATTATACCGCGGACTGGAAGCCATGGAGGGCATTCAGTTATGGGGTTTGCCTCCTGATATCATTGATAGAGCTCCTACCTTATCATTCAGTGTGTTAAATGAAAAACCAAACCATTTTTGTAGTTATTTAGGGGAAAATGGCGTTTTTGCCTGGAACGGGCACTTTTACGCATTGAGAACAGTGGAAGTATTAGGCCTTAGAGCGAAAGAAGGGGTAGTTAGAATGGGTATCTCCGCTTATACATCCTCTGAGGAGGTGGACCAAGTGCTTGAAATTGTGAAAAAAAGGTTTTTTTAGTAAAAATTTTCAAAAAAAAGAAACTTTTAAGGGTATTTTTTCGTATATAGTTATTATAAATGACTAACCCCCATGCGACAGTTAAAAATTACTAATAAAATTACCAATAGAGAAAGTCTCTCTCTTGAAAAATATCTACAGGATATCTCCAAGATTCCTATGTTGGTTGGCGACGATGAAATTAAGTTAGCTCAACGAATCAGGGAAAATGACGAGGAGGCCTTAAATCAACTGATTAGGTCAAATCTTCGTTTCGTCGTTTCTGTGTCAAAACAATATCAAAATCAAGGCCTTTCTTTAAGTGACTTGATTAACGAAGGAAATGTCGGTTTAATGAAGGCGGCAAAAAGGTTTGATGAAACCAAAGGTTTCAAATTTATATCCTATGCCGTGTGGTGGATCAGACAGTCTATCCTTCAGGCCATAGTAGATCACTCAAGGATTGTCAGACTCCCTCTTAATAAAGTAGGCACCTATAATAAGATTAACGAAGCAGTGCTTAATTTTATTCAGAAGTTTGAAAGGGAACCAAGTACCGATGAATTAGCGGCTATATTGGATATTTCTCCTAAAGATGTGCTCAATATGCAACGTAGTAATGCCAGGCATATTTCTATGGATGCCCCAATTGGTCAGGAAGATAGCGATTTAACAATGCTTGAAACTATGCCAAATTTAGCGGAAAATGAACCAGATAAAAATCTTATGGCGCAATCCATGAAGGAAGATCTAAAGGAAGGTCTGAGTATTTTATCCGAAAAGGAAGTTGAAGTCATTTCATCATATTATGGTCTCGATGGTCAAAAACCGTTGACTTTAGAGGAAATAGGTGAGTTTTTGCAGTTGACAAGAGAACGAGTGCGCCAAATTAAGGAAAGGGCTATTCGAAGATTAAGAAAATCCTATAATAGAAATGCACTCAAATCATACCTTTAAGGTTCATTCGCTGGCTTTTAGTTGTAAATCCTTTTCGTTCTAATCATTTTGCGTATATTGTTCTCAAATTAAAGTTATATGGGTTTATTAGCTCTTTCTGCGCTAATTCTTGTGGGTTCTGGGTTCATTTTGATGAAGAATAATCTCAGTGCTTTGAAACCTGGGGGTAAAAAAATAGAGGAGATTTTTTTACAATTAGATCAGGCCGTTCCAATGAAACAAAGCGAGTTGGCTCCATTGGGTGAAATTAATATTGAACTTCTTTCCGCTAACGAACTAAAAGGGGTAGCTAAATCGAAGATTTCTGGTATAGAAGTAGGTGTAATTGCAACGCTTTTTGAAGAAGCAGGTATTGCTTTCGCTATTAAAAAATTTGGTTCTGCTGATTTCAAAGCTATGGTGGTAGCTAAAGATAAGAATCATGTGTATAGATTTCTATTCAAATCAAATGAAATTGAAATAGTGATTGATAATCAAGCATTAGGCGTATTCCTAAGGGATGAAAAAGTATTAAAAGGTGTAAGGACCGGGGCAACGTTGTCACACTTAAAAGAAGATCCTTCTCAAGGTACCAGCCTTTACATTCAGGATAGAGAAATGGTTTTATTTCCTAAGGATATATTTAAGGACGCAAAACAAATATCAAAGCGTGCGTTCATAGTCCTGAATCAATCTATTTCGGCAGAAGAACAAGCAACCATTCTGGCTATGAGTATGATTTTATTTTGGAGGGAAAAATGGAAAATTTAACTTTAGAGCCATATGGATTTTATAAGAAAAATTACTCTTATTTTATATAGATTCAGAGAGCGTGGATTAGAAATATTTCTACTGGATGCTGAAGATTCTCACTCTTTATCACTGCCTCAGGAAGCTAAAAATTCGGTTCTTTCTGATAAATTCAAGGATCAGGCCACATTCATTTCCAACGATGTTCATGAATCTGGTCTAGAAGAAGAAACCTGGGCATTGGAAATAGAGGAGGAGGATATTCCTTCTTTAAAATGGTTGCTCTTTGAGGATGCAAAAAATATTTCTGATAAGTTTTTATCAGATGAAACGGGAACTTATCTGAGAGTTAAAGATGCATTAAAGAAAGTAATGCCTCAACAATATAAGTGGATAAAAGAATTAAAAGATGTTCTTTTAGACAGACATTCAGTAAGAGATATCTAAGTAATAAATTTTTATTTTATTCTTTTTTTGGCGAGCAACAGGCATATTTCTAATTGTTCTTCTCTACTTAAGTTGCTGTTGTTTAATACTATGGCATCCTCTGCTCTCAAAAGGGGGCTATCTGTTCTGGTAGAATCAATGTAGTCCCGCAAAAAAAGATTTCTTCTGATTTCAGGAAGAGAAACGAGGGCATTTTTTGAGATAAGATCAATATATCTGCGATTGACCCTAACCTCTATGTCTGCCGTTAAAAAAATTTTCAATACGGCATTTGGGAAAACTACGGTTCCTATGTCTCTTCCATCCATAATAAGGTTATTATGCAATGACATTTGTCTTTGTTGTTCCACCATGGCCGTTCTTACGCTGGAAATAGCGGCCACTTTACTTACCATTTCAGCCACAGCCATGTCTCTAATGTCTAAAGTAATATCTTCATCGTTCAACAGCGTTAAATTGCCATCAGGAGAGGGTAGTAGGGTGATATTAATATTTTCCAAAGCATTTTTTACCTCGGTATGCTGATGAATAGAAACTCCATTTTTCAAAAAATAAAAAGTTACGGCTCTGTACATAGCGCCAGAATCTACAAACAAAAAGTGGAGTGCATCTGCCATTGCTCTGGCTAGCGTTGATTTCCCGCAGGACGAAAATCCGTCAATTGCTATGCTTATGCCCATGGTAAAATTCAAAATATAAAAAAAGAGGCTCATTCTTTTTTGAATAGCCTCTTTTGGATACTATATTATAATGAATTAATATTCATCTTCATTAAATAGAAAATCATCTTTCCTCGGGTAATCAGGCCAAATATCTTCAATTCCTTCATATATTTCACCTTCGTCCTCCATTTGCTGTAAGTTCTCAATCACCTCAATAGGTGCACCGGAACGAATAGCATAATCAATTAATTCATCGCGAGTGGCAGGCCAGGGTGCTTCCTC
>CAMDWC010000119.1 GCA_945878825.1 Haliscomenobacter hydrossis DSM 1100 | reverse complement strand
ATGGCCGTTGAAAAAACAGTAGCTGAAAAGTTGAAAATGCTCTACGAGCTTCAACAAATAGACTCTAAAATAGACCAGATTGCCGTACTTAGAGGCGAATTACCCATAGAGGTAAGCGACTTGGAAGATGAAATCGTCGGCCTTGATACCCGTATCGAAAAAGCAAATTCCATTGTAGATGATCATGTTCGCAATGCAGCTCAATATGACGCCTCTATTAAAGAATCTGAAAGTTTAATTGCCCGTTACCAAACACAACTTGATAATGTTAAAAATAATAGAGAATTTGAAGCCCTTACCAAAGAGTTAGAACTTCAAAAACTTGAAATTCAGCTATCTGAAAGAAGAAAAAAGAATGTTGTCATCGAAATTGAAAATAAAAAAGAAGCCCTGACAACCAGTATTTCTAAAAGAGATGTAAAACAAAAAGAGTTAGATCAGAAAAAAATTGAACTCGATGATATTATTGCAAAAACAAACGACGAAGAAAATGCTCTTCGTAAGCGTTCTGTGAAAGCAAGAAATGGTATCGAAGAAAGATTATTAAAGTCTTATGACAAAATAAGAAAATCTTATAGAAATGGTCTCGCCGTAGTGACTATTCAAAGGGATTCCTGTGGAGGTTGTTTCAATAAAATTCCACCACAGATAAAATTAGAAATTTTTACTTGTAAAAATATTATGGCTTGTGAGCATTGTGGTAGAATTTTAGTGGATGAGTTCACCGTAGAAATGAATTCTAAAGAAGCCAGCGCCAAAGCTTAAGTTTTTTCAATTTAAAGTTTTCCTGACAGGGATATAAAACATAGATCTACATCGTGTTTTATATCCTTGTTTTCGTTTTACAATTTATAATTGAGTGCTTTCAACATATTTTAATTCAAAAGAATTATATTTAATAAATTAACAACCTAAAAAAAACAAAAAATGAAGAAAATAATGCTCTTTCTGTGGGTCGTATTCAGTGTAAATATGACGATGAATGCCCAGTGGGTAAAATTGTTCGAAGGAGAACATTTAAAGGCATGGAAAGCAAGTGAAAACCCCGAAACTTTCAATCTGACGGAAGGAACCTTAGCGGTTCATGGTCCAAAAGCCCATCTTTTTTACGATGGACCTCTCGCAAATCATAATTTCAAGGATTTTGAATTAAAAGTACAGGTAATGACTTTTCCTCAAGCCAATTCTGGTCTTTATATTCACACTGAGTTTTTGGAAAAAGCATGGCCAGCAAAAGGATACGAAATACAAGTTAATAATTCCCAAAGTGACTGGAGGCGCACAGCAAGCCTTTACAACATAGTAGATGTTGCTGAAGTAAATACCCCTGATAATGAATGGTTTGAACTACACGTAACGGTTAAGGGGAAACGAATAATAACACAAATAAATGGCGTTACTATCGTTGATTATACCGAACCTAAAACACCTCTGAGAAAAGAAGGCCAACTTCAAAGAATTTTAAGTAGTGGAACTATTGCTATACAAGGCCATGACCCCAATAGCAAAGTCAATTATAAAAACTTAATGGTTAAAATAAACTAATATACTTGATACCAAAAGATAGGCGTCAATTCCTTATTTGGTAAAATATCGTGCAATAATGAAACAAAAAGGGCGAAATGAAATCCATTTCGCCCTCTTAAGTATTTCTTAAAATATCATTTTATTACTTCGTTGCGGGAACAACCAACATCTTTGTCCTTACAAGCGCTGTAATATCTTCTGAATCAGGGGTAAACAAGAGAGCATTAAAAGAACTCGTATCAAAAACCATTACGAATTTGTTTTCTGCACAAACCTCTTTAATTTTTGCGGTTATTTTATCCACAATAGGTTTTAATAGTGCCTCTCTTTTTACCTGAAGTTTCTGCTGTATTTGTTGCTCAAATCCCTGAATTACTTCTTGTTCTTTTTGAAGTAACTCCTGTTGCTCTTTTTCCTTTATAGGGGCAAGATTTCCAGATTGCTGCTCCTTCATAAAGGCAATATAATTATTTTTAAATTTCTCAGCCATCACTTGTCCCTCAGCTACCAGGGTATTTTGGTATTCCTCTAAATCAATATCTGCCTTGCGGGTATCCGTTAATGAAGTCAAAAAAGCATTGAAGTTCATGTGACCATAACGCTGAGCATTCAGTCCAACAGAGGAACCTATAAGTAGGGAAAATAAAAATATTCTAATCATCGTCATTTGTTTTTAATAATAACGACAAAAATAATCGATATCTTTTGAATTATGCCATAATTTATAAAAGATTAATTTTTTAAATCAATATTCTATTTAAATTCTTCCCATTTTGGGCAAATACCTAAAGAAATTCAATCTATTTAACCTATTATTTATACGCATTAACCCTTAGCATGACCTTTTTCAAATTTTTAGGTAAATCTTAGTTTGCGTACTACCATTTAAAAAAGTAACAACAACCAGATAAGTTCCCTTTGGCGAGGCGAAGGGCAAAGAGATAAAATTATCACCCTTTTTAATAAATCCTTTAAAAACATTTTTTTCGCCAAACCAAACAGAAACCTCGCCATTTTCTGAAATACCATTTAAATAAAAGCGTCCATCTCCTGGATTTGGGAATAAATCAAATGAAGGAATCACCCATTTCTCTGTAAGACGGGTGACCGTTAAAGGGATAAAACCCAAAAATCCACTATAGTTAGAAGAAAAGGGTAAATTGACATTTGCCATGGATACTTTCCCGCGATAGGCCCCGGAGAACAGCAAAGAATGACCGTCAAACTGCCTGAACTGCGAGGGGAAGGCCGTTCCGTCCCCCGAAAATGTTAACATATTCTGAGGCTTTCCGTCTTCTGAAGTCCACCTTGAAATAAAGGAATGAAAGGATGAAAATGTCTCCGTAGGGGCACCCTGCCAACGTAATTTCCCTAAAGAATATCCACTTAACCAAACATTTCCGTCGGTTTTATGCACTGCTAAAGGAGCCTGTACATTCTCACCACCTAACATGGTAGCCCATTGTGCATTGCCTCCAAAATCTATTTTTAATAAAAAAATATCTGATAATCCATCTTGTGATTGTAAGGTTGTATCCTCCCCTATTTTCATTACCCCCGCAAGAGAACCAGACAGATAAATATCACCACTTTTAATATCCATAAAGGAGGAAAGTAATCTTTGCTCATAAACACCCCCAAATTTTACCAGTTTTTCTGCCCTTAAATCCTCTCTTCGCAGATAAACTAAGAAAACATCCCAATCGCGGGTGGAAGCCACAACAGATAGTGAATCGACTAAAACATCGCGATCAAAATTACCTCCAATACCTATTGAATTTCCGCGTACAAATAAAGAAATGGCTTGCATTTGATTGTTTGGGAAGCTACCGGAAAAGGCCTTCAATTGTTTTACTTTTCCTGTATTCAGAGAAAATATTCCTGTAAAAACCGATGCTTCACCTGTACCATAAAGGGTTTGACCATTATCGAAGGATATATTATCCTTAAAACTACCGCATAAAATAAGTTCATTAGCAGCTTCGTCCAAATGCATTTGACCCCAATCTTGCCAGCTACTTCCTTGAAAAAGAGAGATCCATAATAAGTCGCCTTTCTCATTTATTCTGACTATAAAAATAGCTTTTGAATTTCCCTTTGTTGTAAATATTTGTTGGTTTATCTGTATTCGCTCGGTAAAACTTCCCGACAGAATAACATCACCATTTGCCAAATTTTTTGCATCGAACAAAACATCATTTCTCGAACCTCCCCATGACAGTATGACCTTGAACTGACCTTGTATATATTTGCCTAAAAACAGATCATTTTCGCCAGCCGACGTCCACACCCTATTCATATCATTCCAGGAACCTCTGTAATTACCCGCCATTAGTGTGTCACCACCCATATTTTTAAAAAATGACATCACCTCTATGTCCCCTTTGATAGACATTTGATATGGTATATCAAGAACCTGTGCGGTGGCTTTATTATTTTTTATACATAGGATCAGCGTGATAACAGATATAAATCTTAAAAATTGCTGTAATTTGCTGTCCATAATGTAAAATAGATTCAATGTTCAATAGAGTTAAAATGGAAAAAGGCCTAAGCAAGTTTATTTTACTGGCTATATTATTTTTATATGGTTGTAAAAATAAAGATAAGCCCTTTGATGAAGTATCTCTGTCTAATTTTGACCTTACCCTTAAAAACATGAACGAGGCCATTGGAAATACCCCTGACGAAGATAGTTTATACCTTGCAAGGGGAAGTTTTTACCTTGAAAATGAAAAATTTGAGGAAGCAGTTCTTGATTTTATGCAAGCCTGGAAATTAGACTCAACCCATCCGGAAGCACTTCACAAACTATCTGACACCTATTTAGCCTATTTTAAGTCTTATGAAGCACTTCAAATTTTAATAAAAGCTGGAGAAAAATTCCCCAAATCAGCATCAACCATGAGGCATCTTGCCAAACTTCAGCTTATGCTAAAACAATATGCCGAAGGATTCAAATCGTTGGAAAAAGCAAGAAATATTGGAGAGGGAATGCCTGAAACTGCTTTTTTAACGGGTATATTTTTCAAAGAAATAGGTGATACCGCCAGGGCTATAAATAGTTTACAGGAGGCGATAGAAGGGGACGCTGATATTGAAGATGCATGGATTATTTTAGGTCAGCTTCAAGAGGCGAAGGGAAATGCTATAGCAAAAAAATACTATGAAACAGCCCTACAGAGGAATCCTTCCAATAAACAGGCTTTAATGGCCAAAGCTAATTTTCTGGCTAAAAATAATGATCTGCTATCCGCTCTTCGTATTTTCAAGAAATTGCAAAGTATTGAACCAGAAAATGCAGATCCCTTTTTCAATGCAGGCTTAATCTTTCTCGATGTAGATTCCATAGAACAGGCATCAAGCCAATTTGACCAGGCCATTTCATTGAATCCACTGCTTATTGAAGGGCAATTTTATTGTGGATTAAGTGCTGAATGGTTAGGAGATAATAAAAAAGCGAAAAAACATTACCAACTAGCCCTTCGATTAGCCCCTGATTATAAAGAAGCAAAAGATGGATTGGTTCGATTAAATAAATGAGATGTTCATTTATACCACAGACCTTGGAAAATATCGTATATTGGAATAAATAAAAATTTATGAAATTAACTTTTTGTGGTGGTGTTCAAGACGTAACCGGGAGTAGTCATTTGGTTACGCTGGACAGTGAGTTTACCATTTTATTGGACTGCGGTTTATACCAGGGAAATCGCCCCGATATGGAAAATTTCAATCAGGAATGGTTATTCGACCCTCAATCTATCGATTGTCTTATACTTTCCCATGCCCATATTGACCACTGCGGAAGAATTCCTAAATTAGTAAAGGACGGATTTAAAGGTAACATATATTGCACCCATGCCACGCGTGATCTTGCTCATATTCTGTTATTGGATAGCGCCTTTATTCAAGAGAAAGATGCTGAGTTTTTTCATAAGAAAAGATCTCAAAATGCTGGTTATCAAGATCTTGATTTTCAAGAACCTTTGTATAGAAGCAAAGACGTACTCATAGCTTTGGAACAATTTGTCACGGTTGGTTACGACCGTTGGATAAACATCAATGAACAAGTTTCTTTTCAATTTTCCGATGCAGGTCATATTCTCGGAAGTGCTGGAGTAACCCTGCGTATCATTGAAAATAAAGAGGAAAAATTATTAGGCTTTACAGGAGATATTGGCAGACCCGAACGACCTATTTTAAGAAATCCCAAACCGTTGCCACCTGTTGATTTCTTGATATCTGAATCGACCTACGGCAATAAAGAACACGACGCTAATCCTGAGGAAAGAGAAAGGTTTCTGCAGATTTTAACTGAAACCTGTGTTGAAAAAGGAGGAAAAGTAATTATCCCTGCTTTTAGTGTTGGAAGAACTCAGGAACTCTTATTCGTCCTGGATCAGTTGGAAAATGAAGGAAAATTGCCCCAGGTACCTGTTTTTGTAGACAGTCCTTTAGCTGTCAATGCCACGATGGTTTACGCCGCTCATCCCGAATGTTTCGATGAAGATTTGACTGAATATTTACTCCTTGACGAAAATCCGTTTGGTTTTAAAAGGCTAAAATACTTACGCAAACAAGCCGATTCAATGGCTCTAAATGAACTGAAAGGGCCTGCAATTATTATTAGTGCCTCGGGAATGATTAATGCTGGAAGGATAAAGCATCATGTGGCGCATAATATTGAAAACCCAAATAATACTATTTTGATTGTTGGATATTGCTCCCCTTTTACGCCAGGTGGAAAGTTGCGAGCTGGCGACAAAAGCATTTACTTATTAGGACGTAAAATGGAAGTTAGAGCCAATGTTGAAATTCTGGACTCTTTTTCCGCTCATGGCGATAAACTAGAAATGCTTGATTATTTGAAAAACCAGAAAGGTCACGTGAAAAAATTATTCCTCGTTCATGGAGAACAGGAGGCTAAGAAAGCCTTTTCAACGTTACTTCACCAATATGGATTGCCTGCAGCTGTAATTCCTTCGTCAGGTCAGGAATTTGTCTTGTAAAAAAGAACTATTTGGTGGTTTGAATTTTATTAAGGAGTAACTGAGCTTTTATAAGAAAATCAGCGTGATGATTATTCCACTCATTATAAATCATCAT
This sequence comes from Haliscomenobacter hydrossis DSM 1100, assembly GCA_945878825.1. Classification (GTDB taxonomy): domain Bacteria; phylum Bacteroidota; class Bacteroidia; order Chitinophagales; family Saprospiraceae; genus BJGN01. Next base: position 2,921 of record CAMDWC010000119.1, on the reverse strand, counting down.
GAGTCTAGCGGCATCCCAGGCGGCAGATTTGGGTACAATTTGTCTGGCGGCAATGGGGTGAAGCCAATATTCAAGATTGTTACTTTTTAAATGCGATTTGTCTAACCTGTAATTTATAATAACAGATAATTTGTTTAGTGAAAACAAATATTCAGTCGTTTTATTTAACTCTTTTTGTAAATCTATCACATTCCAACCTGAGAAATCAGCGCCACATCGCTCACATAAAAAAAGATCCCGACGACCGTCAAATACAACAAGATCATCAAATTCATATTTATGAAAATTCTTTTCAAGAAAGTTTCTAATATGCAGTTTGGCGTTTTTTAACTTGTTAAATTCAAAATAAAGACTATCTTCTGATAACCTAAAATTTTCATCGAAAGGTCTGGATTGACCGCTATTTAGATTGAATACCTCTTTATTCCTTGACAGGGTATGACCCAACTCATTTACCTCAGAATAGACATTTACAATATCAACGGGAGCGTTATTAATCCAACTTTCCAGAAAAAGCTTTTTAGATCCAATCTCGAAAACTAAAAAAGCAATTTCACTAATAGCATAGAAATTAGGATATCCGCCGTAGATATTACCATATTTGAGTTCCAAAAAGGCTATATTCCTATTCACTTTTTGTGTGTATTCTGGGTTTCGGATTTACCAAGACCACCTTGAGAAAAACCGGGAAAAAAAATCCGAGCGTAAGATAGTGTAAAAAGGTAAATAATTGGTACATGTTTTACTTTAAATATTTTCTGAAAAATCAATTTATTTGATTAACAATCCTTTAAAGAATAATGCTGTTATAATTTCTCATCTTATTTTCCTTCCGTTTAAGTCCTAAAATAGAGTAAAATTTTAAACGGTGAACTGGAAATTACTCAGACCATTTTAGCTATTCTTAGAAAATACTATGGCTAACGTGTCATCAACCAAAGTCATTACTAATTTAATAATGAGCCAAAATTTTGAGGGCTATGGAAAAAGCATACTATCTACTTTCCGAACCACTACCATTGTTTTGCCTGATAAGGGTAGCGAATTTTATATTGATCCTTCACAAGACTCAGTAATTTTTGTCTAAAAACATTCATATTTTCCTTTTTTTCAGCGGAAATAAGGAGAGGTTCAATGAGTTCACCCTGCACCCATTTTGTCAACATACTGGAAACGACCTCAGTTTTACCTTCCTCGTCGAGAAGTTCGTCAAAATATTTTTCGCGATAGAGATCAAATTTATTGAGAATGAGCCAGGTTGGCTTTTCGGCAACGCCAAGATCAAGTAAGGTTTGATTCACTGTACCTATATGATCTTCATGTTGCGGGTGAGCGATATCGACTACATGAAGAAGAATGTCACTTTCTCTTACTTCGTCCAAAGTTGACTTAAAGCTTTCAACCAGATGGTGGGGTAACTTTCTTATAAAACCTACGGTATCGGACAATAAAAAAGGTACGTCTTCTAATACTACCTTTCGGACGGTAGTGTCGAGGGTTGCAAAGAGCTTATTTTCAGCAAACACATCAGACTTACTTAGCAGATTCATCAAGGTTGACTTGCCCACATTGGTATAACCTACGAGTGCTACGCGAATAAGATCACCGCGACTTTTACGTTGTGTTTCATTTTGCAAAGAAATTTTTTCCAGTTTTTTTCTAAGCAAAGTTACTTTATCTCTAACGATACGACGGTCTGTTTCAATTTCTTTTTCACCTGGACCTCTCATGCCGATACCCCCTTTTTGCCTTTCCAAATGCGTCCAAAGTCCTCTTAATCTGGGTAATAGGTACTGCATTTGAGCCAATTCAACCTGCGTCTTTGCTTGAGCTGTTTGTGCCCTGGAGGCGAAAATATCCAGAATCAAAGTCGAACGATCAATAATTTTTACTTTAAGGAAAGCTTCCAGGATATTGACCTGTTTGCCTGTAAGATCATCGTCAAAAATGACCATATTTACATTTTCGTGACTTTGGACATAGGCTTGAATTTCCTCTAATTTACCCTTTCCGATAAATGTTTTACTATCGGGATGAATTAATTTTTGCGTAAATCTTTTGAGACAAATGGCACCAGCTGTGAGCGCTAAAAAGGCTAATTCATCTAAGTATTCATTTACTTGTTCTTCCGTTTCGCCCTTTTGGATTAGTCCTACTAAAACTGCAAATTCCTGTTCTAAAAGAATACCTTTTTGAGCCTTTTCCCCAACATTCCAGCCATTACTCATATTAACATAATTATTGTATCCAATCGGAAGGATTAAGTCTCTGCTTTTCCTTCCATAATTCAAAATGAATCTCAGGTTTTTCATCACCTAAAAACCCAATAGATTGATTAACCGATAGCACATCCCCCCTTTTAACACTAATCGTCTCCATATTGGCATATACGGTATAAAAATTATCGTGTTGCACGATAACTGTATATTGGTAGCCTGGAACGACCTGAGTACCCACCACTTTTCCGGGAAATACTACTTTGACTAATGCTTTTGGAGAAGTTAAGATGTCAATCCCATTATTCACTGTTTTCACATCTTTAAAATCAGGGTGTTGTTGCGTACCAAACGATCTGACCACCTGTCCGTTCTCGACCGGCCAGGGAAGACTTCCTTTTGCCTGTTGAAAATGAGACGCGGTTGATGCAGGCATTGATTTTTTATCTGATTTTGGCGCTATTACATTCCTTTTAGCTATCGCGTCCATCTCTGTTCTAATCACCCTTTCTATGGAATTATCCAATTTAAGTCTTTGCCGCAACTGATCTTCCAGTGAGGTGGCTAATTTCTGTTCATTATCCTTTAGCGTGGTCAATACCTTATTTTTGACCTTCATTTCCTGCCCTAATTGCTGTTCCTGTCCCTTTATGGCCAGTAAAATAGATTCCTTTTCTGACAAAGAGGCGGTAAGCTGAACCGTTT
>CAMDWC010000118.1 GCA_945878825.1 Haliscomenobacter hydrossis DSM 1100 | reverse complement strand
TTTCTAAGTTGTTTTCTTAACATGGTACACTATTTTTGTTCATCAATCTAATTTAAATTTACATTCTGAATAATTGGATGTTTTACTATCCTTCCACAAAATAATCAAAATTTTATATGGATTTATCTTTTTTTGTGTTTTAAAAATTGGTTGCTAATCAATTCCTACTTTTTTGTGCATTTTTACAAAAAATAAATTCCCTTGGAAACAAATAATGACGGTTCAATTAGCTTAAATAAATTTATTTCTTCTACCGGTATTTGTTCCCGCAGAGAGGCAGATACCTGGATTTCTGCGGGTAGAATCACCATAAATAATCTTCCGACCCAACTGGGAAACAGAGTTTTTCCCGGTGACCTGGTGCATATAGACGGAAAACCCATAAAAGAAAACCCACCCTTACTTTATATTGCTTACCATAAACCCGTAGGTATTGTATGCACTACCGACCTAAAAGAACCCAAAAATATAATTAGCCAAATCAAACATAATCAACGTCTTTTTCCTATCGGAAGGTTAGATAAAGCTTCCCATGGTCTTATTTTTCTTACCAATGACGGTGACATTGTGAATAAGGTGCTTCGGGCTGGAAATAATCATGAAAAAGAATACATCGTATCGCTAAACAAACCAGTTACTTACGCTTTTTTGCAAAAAATGAGAACGGGCATTCCCGTCTTAGGAACCGTAACTAAGCCTTGTGAAGTAGTTCAAATAGATACATTTTCCTTTAAAATTATTCTAACCCAAGGCTTAAACCGACAAATTCGCAGAATGTGTGCTTTCCTGGATTATGAGGTTTATTCCTTAAAAAGAATTCGGATCATGGACATTAGCATTGATGGTATTGAATCTAATACATGGAGATATTTCACGCCTGCCGAAATGACGAAACTGGAAGATAAATTGCAATTTTCCTCTAAAACAGCCGAAGCATCCCTACCCAAAAAAGGAATCTAATAACGATTAATGCTTAAAAACTAACATAGGATTTTTTATGGCCCCAGTTATTTCCCGCACAAAAGAATGCTCCATTAATCTTTCCCAAAAAGATCTTTCGTGAAATGTAACGGCTAACATTTCCTCTGGGTATTCTCTAAGGAAATCAAGGATTGCGGCAAATGGTTCCCCTTTCAAAATTTTGAAATCCATACCGACCTCCTCATGATCTTCAGCAAAAGAATGCAATATTTGTTTCATCTTTACGATGGCCTTATACTCATCTTCGTCTGTTTCTGAAACATGTAAAAGATGTAATTTTATACCTAATATCGAACACCACGGCAAAAGAACATCTAAGGTTGATATACTTCCCAATGAAAAATCAGTAGCGTAATAAATAGAGGTGAGTGGTGCTTCATGGGCTTCTTCTGGAATAATTATTACAGGAAAATCGACGCGATTTATTATTTTTTGTGTTGATTCTCCAAAGAAAATTCCTTCTAAAATTTTCTTCTTCCTCTTTCCAATAATTAATAAAGATGGGGCGTATTTTTCTGCCAACAACTCACACTGTTCAACGATATTCCCATAAACGAGCTCATGATGAATTAAATTATCACTTTTTCCTGTTTGAATTTTTTTGTTCTCGTCTGAAAATTTAAATAGTTTTGACCTACTATCTTCTTGAAATTCAATACGGTCTATGGGTTCTACATGTGCCAATATTATTTTACAGTTCAATCTTTCAGCAAAGCGCATCGCTATACCTAAAGCAATCTTACTTGAAGGGGTATAGTCTGTAAGGCATAAGATTGTTTTCATGGAACCCATTTCATACCATTAAGATAATTCTTTTATTCCATTTTTGTTTTATTTTCCTTCAACAAAGATAATAATACGCCCACTGTCAAAGCGAACACAATAAAGGCTAAAGACAACCAATCTGGCAAATGAATTTGATGAGAAACCAACATTTTTATTCCTACAAATGCCAGTATCGCTACGAGGCTATACTTTAAATACTCAAATTTGTCTATAAAAGCGGCCAGAACGAAGTATAAGGAACGCAATCCTAAAATAGCGAAAATATTTGAGGTAAAAACAATAAATGGATCTGTTGTAATGGCAAAAATAGCTGGAATACTATCGAATGCAAACATTACGTCTGTAGTTTCCACCACCATTAAGGCGATAAATAGGGGCGTTGCCACCCAAAGCTTTCCCTCTTTAATAAAGAAGTGATCCCCGTGAAATTTAGTCGTCACCGGAAAAAAGCGCTTCACCAATTTAATGGTAGGATTGTTTTCCGGGTGAATACTGTCATGAGTTCCTGACTTCAGCATTTTATAAGCGGCATACAACAAAATGATACCGAAAATATAGACAATCCATGTAAAACTTTCCATCAGCACAGCCCCAACACCTATCATTAATCCCCTAAATATGATGGCACCTAAAATACCCCAAAATAAAACCCGGTGCTGGTTTGCCTGTGGGATGTTGAAGTAAGAGAAGATGATAGCTATGACAAAAATATTATCAATACTCAAAGATTGTTCGACTAGATAACCTGTTAAATAAGTTATGACAGCCTCCTTTCCCGTTAACACTTGACTTCCTTGGGGCAGCCAGTTATTGGTATAGGCAAAGTAAATAAATACGCTAAATAGTAAAGACAAACTCACCCATAAGCCAGTCCAGCGCAAAGCCTCCTTTGTACTTACATTGTGCGGGTTTTTATTTAAAACCCCAAGATCTATTCCTAATAAAATAAGGATAAGTAAAATAAAACCCGTCCAGATAACCATAATTTCAGCTTGATATTAAAACAAAAAAGCCTCTGATTTACTGCAGAGGCTTTATGAGGTCGGAGGCGGATTCGAACCGTCGTACGAGGTTTTGCAGACCTCTGCCTAGCCACTCGGCCACCCGACCCTTTTTTCATATTTTCTATATGATACGCAAATATAGGTGTTTTTTTTTATAGATAATACTAATCAGAATATTTAATAAATATATAGCCTAGTTGATTATTTTTTCCTTTTCCCATTTTTTTTCTAATTCTTCCATATTCGTTCCCCTTACATATCGATAGGCCTCTATAGCCTCATTTGATACTCTCTTTCCATAATATACCAACCCAATACCTTTGGCATATATTTCGATACCCTCGAACAACTGTCCGGTAACTCCATCATTTTCTATTTCTATTTTTTCCTTTACCTTGAAAAAAACAGCTGGAATTTCCTGTTTATTCAAAGTAAACGTGGTGTCTCCCATAAACATTCTATTTTTTATAACGCTACAGGTAGTTGAATCACTGTCATTTGATTTCCATTTTATGTGATAAAGAAAAACACCAAACCTATCTTTTACCATAAAGGGAAAACTATTTCCAGCCACAATTTCCACCGCTGTTCTTTGTTGTTTGTACCCTTTCGAAGCATCGGGTAAGTCATAAATATACAGGTCTTTTAAGAGTAAGCCATTGTGAACTACCTCTTCTTGTACCTGTTGTAAAGGGACCATATAGTTTTCATAAAAAGTACTCGAAAATATTTTTAGTTCCCCTTTTAAAAAACTCCTATGGTACCAATAAACACTATCTGTCCCCGTATTTCCTGACGATTCATAAACATAGACTTCTCCACTGGCCAATTTTTCCATTGGGAAATAATAACCTCTAATATCTCTTTGATTATTTTCTAATACACAAGCAGGCAGGGTAAAACACCATAGAATATAAGCAGGGACAGCTATGTAGATCCATGCATTAAAGGGGTGTTCCCAACGTTTTTTATTCATTTACATCATTTAATTTATTCAGCTTTACAATGACAAATGACTTTTTATGTCTTGTAATACCTATAAAAGGTCGTATATTTGCCTACTCACAAAATTAACCTAAATAGGAAGTAAAATGTTTGAAAATATAGGCAAGTCTTTGCAAAAATTATTCGGAAGCAAACAGGAAAAAGATATTCTTAAGTTCAACCCTATCATTGAACAAATTCACCAATTTGGGGACTTATTAACAAATCTTTCTCATGATGATTTGAGGCAGAAGACTTCAGAATTTCGGGAAAGGATTAGCGATTATCTTTCCGATATAGACGACGCTATAGAAAACTTACGTCAACAAACCATTGATTCTGAAGAGCTTTCCGATAAAGAAAATCTTTTCCTTGAGATTGATACTTTAAAAAAACAGCGGGATCAGGAACTGGAAGTTATTTTAAATGAGATTCTTCCCGAGGCCTTTGCGGTAGTTAAGGAAACGGCCATTCGTTTTAAGAATAATTCAACCCTTTCTGTTACTGCCACTGAACATGATAAAAATCTGGCTGTACAGTCCGGAAAATCGTATGTTTCTATTACGGGAAATCAAGCGACCTGGAAAAACCAGTGGACTGCCGCAGGAGGTGCCATTACCTGGGATATGGTGCATTATGATGTTCAGCTTATCGGTGGTATGGTTCTTCATGAGGGTAAAATTGCTGAAATGGGAACGGGTGAAGGTAAAACTCTTGTGGCTACTTTACCCGCTTACCTGAATGGATTAAGTGGTCTGGGGGTTCATGTTATTACCGTAAATGACTATTTAGCCCGTCGTGATGCCGAATGGATCGGTCCAATCATGGAATTTCTCCTTTTAACTATCGATTGTATCGATAAATATACCCCTCACTCCGAACAGCGTATTCAAGCCTACAGTTGTGATATAACCTACGGAACAAATAACGAATTTGGTTTCGATTACCTTCGTGATAATATGGTTCGCACTACCGAGGAGAAAGTGCAGGGAAAACATCATTTCAGTATGGTTGATGAGGTCGATTCCGTTCTTATCGATGATGCGCGAACACCGCTTATTATTTCAGGTCCTGTTGGTCCCGCCGCCGAAGATCAGGAATATTTTGAGCTTCGTCCCAGTGTTGAAAAACTGATTAATGAACAGAAAAAACTAGCCAACGACTATCTGATTGAGGCAAAGAAATTATTCGCCGTCGGAACCAATGGTGTGGAAGAAGGTACCTCCGGAATGGCTCTGCTTCGAGCCTATCGCGCCCTTCCAAGGGCAAGACCTCTCATCAAATTCCTAAGCGAGGAAGGGGTTCGTGTTTTATTGCAAAAAACAGAGAATCACTACATGCAGGAGCAATCCAAAAATATGCATTTGGTCGATGCGCCACTCCTATTTAATATAGATGAAAAAAATAGACAGACAGAACTTACCGAAAAGGGCGTAGAATATTTGTCCATTAACTCCAATGATCCCAGTTTCTTCATGCTTCCAGATATCGTTTCTGAAATGGTGGAAATTGAAAATCGAAAGGACTTTTCTAAAGAAGAAAGTGAAAACGCAAAAACTAAGCTAGCTCAGGATTATGCCGTTAAAGCGCGAAGAGTACATACTATAAATCAGCTTTTAAAGGCTTTTACTCTTTTTGAAAAAGACGAGGAATATGTAGTAATGGAGGGTCAGGTTAAAATTGTCGATGAGCAAACCGGACGTATGATGGAGGGAAGAAGATATTCTGACGGTCTTCACCAGGCGCTGGAAGCTAAAGAAAATGTGAAGATTGGAGAAATTACCCAGACTTACGCCACCGTTACTCTTCAAAACTATTTCCGTATGTACCATAAATTAGCAGGTATGACGGGTACAGCCGAAACCGAAGCCAATGAGTTTTGGCAAATTTATAAACTCGATGTCGTTGTTATTCCTACCAATAGACCTATTCAAAGACTTGACCAAGAAGATTTTGTATTCAAAACAAACAGAGAGAAATATAATGCGCTCATAGACCAGATTAGTTTATTAAGCAAAGCCGGTCAACCAATTCTCGTAGGTACCACTTCCGTTGATATATCTGAAAAGTTAAGTCGGATGCTTCAACTTAAAGGCCTCGACCATAATGTACTCAACGCAAAACAACATCAAAGAGAAGCAGAAATTGTTGCCGAAGCGGGTCGTCCGGGTAAAATTACCATTGCAACCAATATGGCCGGTCGTGGAACAGATATCAAGATAAACGATGAGGTTAAAAAAGCAGGAGGATTAGCTATTATAGGTACGGAAAGACACGAATCGAGGCGAGTTGACAGACAGCTTCGTGGACGTTCCGGCCGTCAGGGTGACCCGGGTTCCTCCCAATTTTATGTTTCCCTAGAAGATAACCTGATGCGACTTTTTCAGTCCGATAGAATTGCTTCTCTTATGGACAAAATGGGCCATAAAGATGGAGAGGTTATTCAACATTCTATGGTAACTAAATCTATTGAAAGAGCACAGAAAAAAGTAGAAGAAAACAACTTCGGTATTCGTAAACGCCTTCTCGAATATGATGACGTTATGAATATTCAAAGAGAAGCTATTTATAAGAAAAGAGATAATGCCCTCTTCGGTGATCGCCTTTCCGTGGACCTTTACAATATGTTTTTCTCTATCATTGAAGATATTGTTCATGACCATAAAGGCGGAGGTTCTTTCGATACCTTTAGAAGGGACATGCTTAGTTTATTAGGGCAAGTTCCAGAGATTTCAGAACTTGATTTTCAAAAGAAAAACTCAGATTATCTGAGTGAAGAAACTTTCCACCAGTTTCAAGCTTATTATCACAGAAAATCGGAGCACATTCAGGAGGTTCTCTTCGATCATATTAAAAATGTCCACGAAACACAGGGTAACCGATTCAAAAGAATCATTGTTCCCTTTACAGACGGAAGGACAAATCCTTACATGATTACCGCTGAGATGGAGGAAGCCTATAACTCTAAAGGTAAAACCATCATGAGGGATATAGAAAAGGCAGTAACTCTTTCTATCATCGACGAAAAATGGAAAGAACATTTACGAGCGATGGACGAATTAAAAGAATCTGTTCAATCTGCTTCTTTCGAACAAAAGGACCCATTGGTTATCTATAAAATGGAGGCCTACAAGCTTTTTGAAAGCCTGGTGATGGAAATAAATACGGACGTTTCTTCCTATCTGGCTAAAGGTACCCTTGTTTTTTCTGACGGTACTACGCTTGAACAAGCAAGAGAAATGAGAGCTATTTCTAATAAAACTAAAACAAATAAAGACAGAGAACAAGAGGATTTAGCCAGAAGAAAGGCTGCCATGGAGGCCAATCAAAGTAGCGTAAAAGTAGAAACCATACGCCGCCAGGAACCCAAAGTAGGTCGTAACGACGCTTGTCCCTGCGGAAGCGGTAAAAAATATAAAAATTGCCACGGACGGTAATATTTACCGCCCGCAAAAGGTAGAAACGTAATCAGCAAACTGATAAACTTCTTCAAAAGTATTATACATAGGAGTAGGCGCAACACGGATAACACCCGCTGCGCCTACTCCTTTTTCGGTCAGATTGTTTTCCCGCCAATCACAAACTACGCCTCGTTCCGACAAATATTGGAATAGTGCTTTACCCTGATGGTCTGTAAATAAAGATAATTGTGCCCCTCTTGCAGACGATTCCCGGGGCGTAATGATCTCAAAAACCCGCTCCTTCGCGGGAATACTATCCAGTAAATAGGTCAAATAACTGGTTAACCTAACACTTTTATTTCTAAGCCTTTCCATGCCCGCTTGTTGAAATAAAGAGTGACTGGCTATAAGTGGAGCAAACGATAAAATGGGTGCGTTACTCAGCTGCCATCCTTCTGCCGTTGGCGTCGCCTGAAATTTTTTCTGCATTAAAAAACGCGTAGCCGCGTTGTAACCGTACCATCCGGCTAATCGTGGAAAAGTAGGATCTGTCGCGTATTTTTCGTGAATATAAACTCCTCCAATGGCGCCGGGGCCACTATTCAGATATTTGTAAGTACACCAAGCCGCAAAATCTACCCCCCATTCATGAAGCTTCAAAGGCACATTTCCAACTGCATGAGCAAGGTCTAATCCCAAAAAAGCACCCGTTTCATGTGTTACTTTGGAAATTTCGGCCATATCAAGGCACTGACCTGTAAAATAATGAATGCCCCCAAACAAAACCAGTGCCGTTCTATCTCCATTTTTTCTAATAAGCTCCTTTATTTGATCTGTGGAAATAAGCGTTTCACCTTCCAACGGTGAAACTTCCACGATGCTCGCTTCAGGATCAAAACCATGCATTCGAACCTGACTTTCAACTACATATTGGTCAGACGGAAAAGCACCGGCTTCCATGATAATAAGATGTCTATCTTTCGTCGGTTTATAAAAACTAGCCATTAACAAATGCAGGTTAACGGTCAACGTATTCATGTGGATAATTTCCTCCTCTTTGGCTCCCACAATGTCCATAGCAGGGTGAACCACAGCCTTATGGTACTGCGTCCATGGCCATTCTCCTTTAAAATGTCCCTCTACCCCTAAGTCCCGCCATCGGTTCATTTCATTTTCAACCAAACCAGCAGATTCTTTTGGTTGTAGCCCTAAAGAATTACCACAAAAGTAAATGGCATCCTTCCCCACTTTTTTGGGAATATGGTATTGATCTCTAAAATTTCTAAGCTCATCCTTCGAATCCATCTCCAGCGCGAATGCCTTATTCCCCTCAAACCTGATTTGATCTGTCATTTAAAAATTTGTTTACGTCAATAATTTACTTTAATATCTTCCATTCTGGTTGGCAGCCACACCTGCATAGGCGTTTGACCTCTGTTACACCAGGAAAAGTAAGGAATGGCAGTAATATTTTGTTTTGAAGTACTCACATTGAGTCCATCGGCTGATATTTTCACAGAAGGCGCATTAAATTGTAAAGTCATAATACCTCCCAGCATATTTTTATCAAAAGCAGCCTTAACAGGTTCATTGTCAGGCAATACAAAATGCCATGCTTTTCCCTCATTATCAGTCCCTTCAACACAATAAATAATTGGACCTCTTTGCAACGCCACTCTGTTATTTGCTGCTTTCACTTCTGGTCTTGCGGTTACTCTTTTCACCTCCATAGGCAGGTCAAAAGAAATTTTATCCCCCATACGCCATTCTCTTTCAATAACAGCATAACCCAATTCCTCTTTATAAGGAACAGACACACCGTTTAGTAAAATAGTTATCTGTTGAGAATTCACCTCTTTAAACTGGTATAAATCTCCAGGCACTGCTTGACCTTTTAACCATCCTGGCAGGCGAATGCGCAAAGCGAAGGAACTATTTTTCGATGGATTTACCTCCAAAGCAACAATTCCTTTCCAGGGATAATCCGTGACCTGACGAAGGTCAACTTTCGTTTGTTGAACCGTTAAAGAAGTGGAACTACCAATAAATAAATTCACATAAATATCATTTTCAGAAACACCGTAAACATAATCACCGAGGGAGGCGACTAATCTGGCAATATTAGAGGGACAACAAGCGGTACCGAACCATTCTTTTCTAAAATGCTGCCCATTTGATGCGAGCGGATTCCCATAAAAAAACCGATCTCCTTCAAAGGACAAGCCATCTAAAGCACTATTGTACAACACTTTTTCCAGCACATCAATATACTGTGCATTTCCACTTAACGCATTCATTCTCTGATTCCAGAAAACCATACCCACGGAGGCACAGGTTTCGCAATAGGCCTTTTCATTGGGTAGGTCATAGTCGATACTAAATCCTTCATTACTTCCCGACGAACCAATACCGCCGGTGACATACATATTTCTATGAACGACGTCTTCCCAAACTGTTTTCATTGCCTTAAAATATTC
>CAMDWC010000117.1 GCA_945878825.1 Haliscomenobacter hydrossis DSM 1100 | reverse complement strand
GAAGGAAAATATTTGGTTGCTGCCTATCAAGATGTAAATGGCAATAAAAAAATAGATAAAAATATTTTAGGCATTCCAACAGAGGCTTACGCATTTTCAAATGATGTGTTCCCAAAGTGGAAAAGCCCATCGTTCAATGAAGCTGCCATCAAATTAGAAAGGCCTTATGAGTCTATAAGACTTAAGTTTCGCACCTGGATTGAATAATCAAAAATTTAGTACGAAAAATATCGTACATCATTTGGATGTTTCATAAATGTGTCTTACATTGCACTACGAAGTTAATCGTAGATAAATATAAGGCATGAAAAATTTACCCAATCCAACGGAAGCGGAACTGGAAATTCTGCAAACACTATGGCAGATAGGCCCTTGTTCTGTCAAGCAAGTGCATGGTCTTTTGCAAGAAAAAAGGGAAGTTGGCTATACCACCATACTCAAGCAATTGCAAATAATGCTGGAGAAGAAATTGGTCCAAAGAGATGAATCTGCAAGAATTCATCTTTATCAGGCGACTATTTCCGAGAAAAATACAAAAGAAAAACTAGTACAAAAGTTTGTAATCAATACTTTTCAGGGATCTTCGCATCAATTAGTTATGCAAGTTTTAGGAAATGCAGCCGCATCTGCCTCTGAATTGGAGGAGATAAAAAAATTGATTTCCCAATTAGAAGATCAAGATCCCACCCATCAAATTATTTAATATTTAAAGGTATTGCCGTGAAAAATTTCAAAGAATTTCCTCAAAATCTGATTGATGTGTTAGGCTGGACCGTATTCCATGCAATATGGCAAGGGGCTATCATTGGACTGATGTTTTATATACTGCTTACTACCCAAAGTTTTAAAAGTGCCAAATCCCGATTTAACGCAGCATGGACCACCTTGTTCATACAATTACTTACATCTATCTGTACTTTTTGTTATATATGGAACGAGTTTGCCAACAGATTTGAACCTGTAATAAACCATGAGTCAGGCATTCAAAATCATTTCTATTTATCAGGCAATGAAACTGCGGCTGTTCAAACCTCTCTGCTTGAAAAATTACTAAATCTACCTAACCAATACATCGATTGGGTTTCCTGGATTTGGTTAATAGGCGTAAACTTCATGACCTTGAGAATGATGGGAGGCTTTTCTTATTTAATTTGGTTAAACAAGGTGAGTACGGACCCACTTCCACCGGAAATGAACTTGTTTTTGGAGCTGAAACGAAAAGAAGCCGGCGTAAAAAGAATCATCGGGAAGTTATCCACACAGATTCAAAGCCCTCTTGTATTTGGCCATTTCAAACCCATTCTGCTTTTCCCCTTTGCCTTACTTTCAAAACTTACTCCGGAGCAAATAGAAGCCGTTATACTTCACGAATTAGCTCATATAAAAAGAAACGACTACATATTAAATATTTTTCAAATATTTATTGAGGTGGTTTTCTATTTTCACCCTGTAACCTGGTGGCTGACTAGCATTATTAAAAGAGAAAGGGAACATATCTGTGATGATGAAGCGGCTGGAAAAGAACTCAATCAAAAATTATCTTATGCTAAGGCATTATTGATAATACAGGAAAATAATACCATTTCAGGTATTGGTTCTCTGGCATTCGCCAAGAAACCGTCTGAAATGTATCTCAGAATCAAAAGAATTTTAGAACCTTCAAAAAATGTAAATTTCATGGAAAAAACAACGCTGGGAATCCTGATGTTAGGACTTGCCCTTGGTATGTTTTGGCAACAAAAACCAATTTTTGCCAATAACTCCACATTTAAAACCATACGCACAGAGGTAACAGACACCCTTCCTAAAGGGACGATTCAACTCAACCTCAATAAAAACGGTGAAACCTGGAATATCAATCTAAAGGATGGAAAAATTGTTTCGTTGAAGAAAGACGGCAACACGATTCCTGAAAGTGACTTTCCAAAATACGAATCGGAGGTTAAGAAAATTATGAGTGAAATGCCCCCACCGCCACCGCCGGGAGTACCTCCTCCACCACCTCCTCCTGGAATAGCACCTCCTCCACCGCCAATGATTTGGAATGAAGGGCAACCCTCTAAAAATACTAACGAGGATTACATGATTATTGTAACAAAAGATGGCACCTCCCATAAATTTATCCAGCATAAGGAAGTTACGGTTAAAAGTGAAGGCCAAACTATCCAATCAGAGGAAAAGATGATCTGGAAAGACGAAAAAGGTAATAAGGTCAATATTGACAGCATTGACCCTGCCACTATTCAATCCATAGATGTCAGAAAATCACCGAAAGGTCAAAAATCTGAAACCACTACGGTAACGGTTATAACATCGGAAAAAAATATCGCAAACAACAAAGAAGATATAAAAACCATTGATATCCGGAAATCAGCGAATGGAGAGGAAGTCATCATTGTCAATGGAATGCCTGGAAATAAGTTTATGGAAGGCAAAGCATTATTTGTTGCTGATAGCATTAATTTTTCCATTGACAATATCTCTTTTCGTCAGGACAACGTAAAATCTGCCATTACCAAACAATTAGTTAAAGATCAGGTGATTGCTGACGATAATAATTTCCAGATGGTTCTGACGGCGAGCTATCTTAAAATTGATGGGAAAAAGTATATTGGACCGTTTCATGCGAAATACTTAAAGATTTATGAAACAAATACTGGATTGAAAATGGATGCCAAATCAAAAATTTCTATTGCGGGAAAGGAATAATGTGTTAAGTTTATAAATATATTTGCTGAGAGGCTGTCTAAAAAGATAGCCTCTTTTTTATTGAAGTAAGTACGCCACTTCTTTTAGACCATCCATCCTCAGATCAATTAAATCTGGATTAAATTCTTTTTCCTCGTCTGAAGAAATCCATATAGTAAACATCCCAAGATTTCTTCCAAACTGCATGTCAGACATGGAGTCACCAATCATGACAGATTGTTTGAAATCAATATCAGGAAATTCCCTTTGAGCTTGTAGTCCCATACCCACATTGGGTTTTCGGCAAATGGGATTTTCTTTTTCTAAAGAAGGGCAAAAATAAATGGCATCTAAATGACCTCCAGCTTCCGTTATTTTTTCAATCATGAAAGCATGGACCCCATTCAAATCTTCCGCTGAATAAAGTCCTTTTCCAATACCCTGTTGATTGGTAACGACAACAATATGAGTAAAATATTCAGAAAATTGAACCAGCGCCTCTAACACCCCTGGTAAAAATTCGAATTGGTCAACATTTTTGACATAATCACCTGGGAGATGTTTATTTATGACTCCGTCTCTATCTAAAAAAAGAAATTTAGCTAAAAGGGTCTGGGTAAAAAATCGCATAGGAATTTCCCTTTGAGCCCTTTCATAATCTTCTGGAATGCCGATATCTATAAAATATTCATCCTGCACAAAGCCATGTAGAAAGTGAGTAGCCGCCTTTTTCTCAAATAAGTCCTTTTCGTAGGAGAAAACATCTCCTTGTATTTTACCTTCAAAAATTTCAGGCGTGAGGATACTGACCCCTGCATTTATCATCCCTGAGGCGAGGAATTTCTTTTCTGTAAAAGACGTAATACTGTCTCCTTCCAATTGGACGGCACCATAACGATCCTGGTTAAATACAGGTTTAAGAGAAAGAGAAGCCAGAGGATGCAACTTAAAAAAGGCCTCCGAAAAAGAGGTTAGATTAGCTTCAAAAAAAGTATCCCCATTGAGGAGAAAAAATGGTTCTCTCCATTTTTCCAACACGGGCATAATGGCACCACCTGTACCTAAAAGTTCTTTTTCTATGGTATAGAAAATTTTTATGTCCCTAAAATGGTCTCCGAAATACCTAATGATAACCTCATGTTGAAAACCGACACAAAGGAAAACCTCTTTGACACCTTGATTAGACAAATAATTCAATAAATAATGAAGGAATGGAAGTTTATTTATAGGCGCCATTGGTTTAGGCAATTCACCTAAAAGACCTTTCAACCGAGTTCCAAGCCCGCCGGCGAGAATAACCGCTTTATCAATCAATGGATAAAAATTTAAAGTAAAAAACAAGAATATTAATTCAAAAAGGCTAACTTCGTGCCAATTTTCAAAAAGTACTTATTTAAATTTTGTAAAGATAAGCAGATATGGCAAATGTAGGTCACGTAAAACAAGTTATCGGTCCAATAGTGGACGTTTCTTTCCCAAACGCAAGTTCACTTCCTGAAATTTTTCATGCATTGGAAATCGAAAGACCAGGTGCTGATACCTTAGTATTAGAAGTTCAACAACACCTTGGTGAAGATAGCGTTCGTGCCATTGCCATGGATTCAACAGATGGACTTACCCGGGGTGCCAAAGTGGTTGACACAGGTGAAACCATCACCATGCCAGTTGGTATGCATATCCGCGGCAGATTATTTAATGTAGTTGGTGAAGCTATTGACGGAATAGGTCCCGTGAATAAAAATCAGACCTACCCAATTCATAGAAAGCCACCAGCTTATGAAGATCTATCGACAGAAAAAGAAATTCTTTACACTGGTATCAAGGTAATCGATTTAATTGAGCCCTATATGAAGGGTGGAAAAATTGGTTTATTTGGTGGTGCCGGTGTAGGAAAAACCGTACTTATTCAAGAGTTAATTAATAATATTGCCAAAGGTTACGATGGTATTTCCGTTTTCGCGGGCGTTGGTGAACGTACTCGTGAAGGAAACGATTTAATGAGAGAAATGTTAGAGGCAGGCATTATTCGCTATGGCGATAAATTCATGCATTCTATGGAAGAAGGAGGCTGGGATTTAAGCCAGGTGGACATGAAGGCATTAGAAGAATCTAAAGCGACTTTCGTTTTTGGTCAAATGAATGAGCCGCCGGGCGCAAGAGCCAGAGTAGCTCTTTCAGGATTGACTGTTGCTGAATATTACAGAGATGGTGATCTTACAGATCCGAGTGGTGGAAAGGATATCCTTTTCTTCATTGATAATATCTTCCGTTTCACCCAAGCGGGTTCTGAAGTTTCGGCTCTTTTGGGTCGTATGCCATCTGCTGTGGGTTACCAACCAACATTGGCCACTGAAATGGGTTTAATGCAAGAGCGTATTACTTCAACGCGCAGAGGTTCTATTACTTCCGTACAGGCCGTTTATGTTCCTGCCGATGACTTGACTGACCCTGCTCCGGCAACTACGTTTGCTCACTTAGACGCAACGACCGTTTTAAGTAGAAAAATTGCAGCCCTGGGTATCTATCCTGCGGTAGATCCATTAGATTCTACTTCCAGAATATTAGATCCAATGATTGTTGGGGATGTTCATTATAAGTGTGCCCAAGATGTAAAAAATATTCTTCAGCGTTACAACGAGTTATTGGACATTATTGCCATCTTAGGTATGGAAGAATTGTCCGATGAAGATAAAATGATTGTTCACCGTGCACGCCGTGTTCAGCGTTTCTTATCTCAACCTTTTCACGTGGCGGAACAATTCACTGGTATTCCAGGTGTTTTAGTGCCTATCGAAGAAACCATTCGTGGATTCAATATGATTATGGACGGTGAAGTGGATGAGTATCCTGAAGCTGCTTTTAACCTACGTGGATCGATTGACGAAGTAATCGAGACCGGAAAGAAAATGCTTGCTGAACTAGCTTAATCTGTTTAAATTTTAAATTAATCCGTCTCACTAAGATGAAAATAACAGTGCTTACTCCTGAAAAGGAAATATTCCGTGGAAATGTTACCTCTACTAAACTTCCTGGAGTTGACGGTAAATTTCAAATTCTTAATCAACATGCTCCCTTAGTAGCGGCTCTTGCCAGTGGTTCCGTACAGATTGTGACTGGAGAAGGTGATTTTTCCTATTGGAATGCCAATGAAAATGCCATACAAGTCGCCAATGAAGTAGGAAAACAAATACAATTTAATATTTCTACGGGGTTCGTTGAAGTACTTAATAATGAAATATCATTGCTTGTTCAAGGTTACAGTAGTTTATAAAATAAAAGTGGTTATTCCACCCAACTTATTTTTCTAACAACGTTACCGCTTTTTCCTGAAAGCAATAAAATATAAATACCTGTCCTAATGTTAGGACAGTTTATTTTTATTTGACGATAATCTATATCAATCTTCCCACCCTGAATTCTATGCCCACTCCAGTGTAATAACGACCATTCTTCAAACTGACCCGTTTGATTCCCTAAAAAAATATTTATGCTTGAGTTATCTTGTTGTGTAACGAGTAATTCGCCCTGCTCGCAGCTTATAGGTATAATTTTAGAATAAGCAAAAACGCCATCATAATCTATTTGTTTTAACCGATAGTAAATGAGACCTCTCCTTTCTTGAAAATCCCTCCAGTTATATTGTCTTTTGGATTGACTTTCCCCGTAGCCGGTAACAAAAAAAACATCCTTAAATACTAAGTCGGGGAGAGCTTCTTGCACCCAAAATCCATGATTTTTACTTTCTGAATGGGTTTCCCAGGTCAGTTTAGGAAAATTTTGTTCATTGCAATGACCTGAAAAATAGCCCAATGATACGGGCAGAGCCACTTCTGTGGTACCCGATAACGAAACATTATCAATGCGCATGGTTGCTGTCATTGCGGCATTATTTTGCCTGGAAAGATAGATTCTAACCTCTAAAGAGCCCCCGCTGGTACCTGAAACATTACAAGTACCACTAAAGTTATTACAACCTAAAATGGGAACAACGCCCGAGCTTATAAACGTCTCGATACCCCAACGGAAAACAGAAACATAATAATCACTGGGGGCGCTCGACGACGACCTTGATAGCATAAAACTAATCCCCGAAATATTTGCCCTGTATCCCTCTGAAGCGGTTACCATAAAAGACATATAGGAACTTGTATTTCTTGCGGCAGTAGTAGGCCAAAAATTAGTAGCCCAGGTTTCCGGACTGGCGCAGGTGGTAGGGCTTCCACTGTTTTGAGCGCCACTTAGACTGCCACCACCCGAAGCGATACCCGCACCCAATGCTGAAGGTAAAATAGGAATACTTGGAATGGGTCCTGATACGTTTTCAAAATTCCAGGATGCCAGCTGCCCATAAATATGGTTTACAGGTATATATGCTGACGAAAAAAGAAGGAAAAACCTCAAATATATGACCTTCATATTCCTGTCAATTTATTTTGGTGATGATTTACTGGAAACAGTAATATAAAAGGCTGAATAGAAAATTGGTCTATTCTAAAAACAATCTGGCCTCTAATACTTTCTATGAGTTGTTTTATGAAGTAATATTTGGCAATAACGACCCATTTTTCTTCATAACAATCTAATAAATTACGCTCCATTCGAGATAATCTTTCATCGATCAGGAAGAAAGGAAGTAAGTTTTCAGGCGATACCTGTCCTTCCACTGTATTTGCAAATTTAGACGCTATAAATATCACGTCCATTCTCAAATCCTTGCTTAACAAGCTTGCTCTTTCAGTTAATGGGAATAAATAAGTCTCCGAAAATACCAATTCCGTTAATTCTATAATTCCATTCCAAAGATTATTTATGTAAAGCGGTTCCATTCCTATTTTTAGGCAATATCACCTGATTCGACGAGATTAGATAGGACAGAATCAACTGTTTTACGTGCAGCTAAGAAGTATAAAACAATGGAAATGTATTTATTAATTATTTGAAATTCAATTATTTAAGTTTAAATTTCTTGACTAAATACTGATAAATAATATACCAAACAGCATATTTACCCCCAATCAGCATTTGCATAGGAACCTGAGAAGCCCCAGTAGCTTCATATTTTTTAGAAACGGAAGGAATCATACTACCTTCTAAATCAAAAACACTAACTTTTCCTTGAAGGGATATTATACTTTGCCAGATTAACCAGATCATGGTTCCCCTGTGTCTTATTTTTTTCTCAGAAACCTGAATTAACAACCAGGCGGTATGTTTATCTGTAACGGTCCAACTGCTGCCATGAACACGTCCCATTTCGTCTTTTGCCTCAATCAATACATCGATTCCCCCGGATTTCCGAATACTTTTTTGAATATTTTCGAAAGTAGGAAGATCCCATTTAAATGAAATATTTTTTTCTGCGAGAAAAAAACGTTGATTGTTTAATAAGGCATTGGCACTATCTACATTTTGTTCCGAAAGGTGAAATATATTTTCAGCAGCTTTAAGGTCGTTCTCAACGTCCGCTGAAAATTGCGCACGAATATGTTGGATACTATCTAAGTTTTTAAACTGCCGCGTAAAATGAGTGATTTGAAAAAAACCTCCTTCTTTCCATACCTGCGTATTTTGAAAATGCGGTGGCCAGCGAAAAATAATAAGATCAGCTTCCAGACATATTATTTTGGACAGTTCCGCGATAATTTTTCTCTCTCTAATCGCTCTCGTTCCCTCTTTACCATTTTTTAAAGGTAAAAGCCAGGGCCCATTCCAGGGAGTAAAAGGGATAGGCAATAAAAGATTAACGCCTAGTTTACGGGTCAATTTATACGGCCAAACGGCGACAATTTCCCCATTATGATCAATGATAACAGCGGGTGTCCACCCATTTTCCCCACAATTTGCATCCCACCAATTCGCTTGATAGAAAAGGGGCAAACCAAGAGACTGCCTGATATATTCGAACTTGTCTTTTATTATTTTCATAAGGACAAAATACACTATAAACCGCAAAAATACAGCAATTTCTGACATTTGACATTCATATACAATTAGCGCATCTTTCGTTTTTTAAAAAATTGAAATTATGTGCGGAATAACCGGTTTAATTCATCTGAGTGGCCTGTCGATTGATCCTTCTTTACTTTTGGGCATGAATCTGGCCATAAAGCATAGGGGTTCCGATAGTCAAGGAGTATTTATAGACCATGATATTGGGCTATCAAATAGAAGACTTCACATTATTGGAGAGAAAAATGAGGGACACCAGCCTATGCATTTCAAAGAAAGATATCATTTTGTATTTAATGGCACTTTATACAATTATAAAGCATTGGCCGAAAAATTAAAGGCCAAAAATATACCCGTTCATACCTCCTCCGATACAGAAATAGCTTTTATCTGGCTAATACATTTTGGATTAAATAACCTATCTGAATGGGAGGGAATGTATTCCTTTATTTTTTATGATTCTCAAGAAAAAACAGTTTGGATAAGGCGGGACTCGTTAGGAATCAAGCCTTTATATTATTCATTATTGAATGGATATTTGGCTGTGGCATCGGAAACCAAATCATTTTTTCATTTTCCTGACTGGTCTTATGAAGTGGACAATGAAAAAATAAAGCTTTTTTTAACCACTGGAGAAAGAGAAATAAAGGGCGATCCGTTTTGGAAAAAGGCTAAAGCGGTGCCAACGGGATGTACCCTTCAACTGAACTACTCCCTTGCTCGTCGTTTTCATTGGAAGATTTTGAAGGATGCTGATTCAAAGCCTACCGAATCACCAAATCAAATCGAAACTCTTTCTTTTAAAGAGGCAACCTTACAAGGGAAATTTATCTTTGAAAAGGCAGTACTTTCCCATGTACAAGGTAACGGACCATTGGGTTTTTCCTTGTCGGGAGGGTTAGATAGTTCTTTGATTTTTTCTCTGTACAAATACTTTCAGCCGCAAAGTATTCCACTTGCTATTTCTTATACTGACATGGAGAAAAAAGAAATTACTGCTTTAAAAAACCACTTTAC
>CAMDWC010000116.1 GCA_945878825.1 Haliscomenobacter hydrossis DSM 1100 | reverse complement strand
TTAAATGACGGTGTTTTAATTGAAACATCCCCCGCAATAAATAAATGGTTAAAAATAGGGGTTTATGTAAAACTCACAAGTAAACAAATTGAAGCATTCAAACTTGAAAAAAACATCCCCTTAATAAATGAAGATGGAAAAACCATTGGGAAAACGATTAACCAGGTAGAAATATCTATGATTGAAGAAGAAGTAGGATACATTGAAGCATATACACATCAGGATAATATAAATATGGCATTTAATCCTGAAGTACAGTTAATAAAAATATTAGCCTTGGGAAATTACCAGAAAAAAGCCCTTGAACCTTACATGAAAAAATTCGGATTTACAGAATATCAGGAAGATAATCAGTTAAAATTTACACAATATTTCATCTATGAAAGTACGGTGGTAGATTTTTCACCTTTAGACAGAATTACCCTATTGTTTGACAAACAGAATTTAGTAGGCTATTTTCATACCAGAAATATGGTAGTAAAAGGCTTTAAAACACACGATTTAGTTCGGGGTCATAAATTAAGTGTTCTGGAAACCATGGCAAATCAGGATGTAAAAAGCCTTAAACAAAAAAGGAATACCTATTATAATTCAGTGGATTAAATAACATAAGAAACAGTCAAAAACCTCTAAATGTAAATTATTTCATACATTTATTAATATATTATTGACATTTTGTAAAATATACTTTACATTTGATAAAAAAAACAAATGAAGAACTATTTATTTCCGACCAGATTTAAAAATATCTCTGGATTGATATTTTATCTAACCACTATGATTGGCGCGGTGGTCTATATTTCAGATATTAGTATGGATGAACTGTTGGTAATGAAGGTGCCCGCACTTATAAACGACCCAATTTTTACGAACAACAAAGGGATTTGGATTGAAAACGGTCTTTTTGACGAACTCATCACCTTAGTATTAATATTATCAGGGATCATACATTCTTTTTCCAGAGAAAAAATGGAAGATGAATACATTTCCAGCATCCGGTTACAGGCATTGACCTGGTCCATATATGTAAACTATGGTTTAGTATTATTGGCCACCCTTTTAATATTTGGCATGGCCTATTTTCATGTAATGATCATTCATTTATTCTCTTTAATCATCCTATTTAACCTTCGCTTTCAATATAAATTAAGAGCCTACTACAAAATAAGCAGCGATGAAGAATAAAATAAAGGTTTTACGTGCGGAGCTTTCAATATCCCAGGATTATTTAGCGCAACAACTAGGGGTCAGCAGACAAACCATACATGCCATAGAAAACAATAAGTACTCCCCCTCCTTAACCTTAGGGATGAGCATTGCAAAATTGTTTAACAAAACGATGGAGGAAGTATTTCAAATGGAGGAAGAGAAGTGAATAATATTAAAAAAAATAAAATTATTAACAAGCAGAAAACTTATAATTAATACAAATAAAATATGTTTGTGTTTAAACAAATAAATAATGAAAAAAAGACAAAAAACAACTAATTTGAATTGGTTCTATTCGAGCCTGAGGTTAATCTTCGCATCGATACTTTTAACAGGTTACTGTAATTTAAAGGCAACAACTCCAGATTCAAAAATAAATTTGAATTTGGAAGCACGAACTATTACTGGTAGTGTAACAGAAGAAGATGGAATGGTGATTCCATTTGCATCTGTAAATATAAAAGGCACCACAAAAGGCACAAATACTGACGAGTTAGGTAAATTTTCTATTGAGGTAGACAATGAACAATCTATTTTGGTTTTCTCCTATATAGGATATACTTCCATTGAGGTATTAGTTGGGAAGCAAACAACCATTAATGTCATATTAAAAATTGATGCCAAATTATTATCAGAAGTGGTTGTTGTTGGATACGGTATTCAAAAGAAGGCAAATCTTACTGGCGCAGTCGATCAAATTAGCAGTGAGGTATTCGATAATAGACCTCTGACCAATTTAAACCAAGGTTTACAAGGCGTCATGCCAAATTTAAATATTAGGATGGGTGATGGCAAGCCAAATCAGGCACCAAGTTTTAATATTAGAGGTGCGACATCCATTGGACAGGGGGGGAATGCTTTAGTATTAATAGACAACGTTGAAGGTGACCCAAGTTTGATAAATCCCAATGATATTGCCTCTATAACATTATTAAAAGATGCCGCATCAGCCTCAATATATGGAGCAAGAGGCGTATTTGGCGTTATTTTGATAACGACAAAGAATCCTACAGCCGGAAAAACATCTATAAATTATTCAAGTAATTACTCTTTTAAAAAACCCATTTCGGTACCTGACTTAGTTACAGATGGCTACACATGGGCATCGATGTTTGCAGAATCGTTTGTGAATTTTGGTGGAACATTCCCTCAAAATTCAAACAAGACGTTGAAATTTTCACAGGCTTATTTAAACGAATTAAAAAGGAGATCTGGCATTGAAGGTCTTCCTGAAGTTGAAATAGACCCGGTCACAGGAGAATATGTGTACTATGGAAGCACCGATTATTATGGAATCCTTTACAAGGATAAAACACTATCTACTGAACATAATCTAAGTTTATCAGGAAGTAGTGATAAAGCAAGTTACCTGGTTACTGGTAGATATTTTGGGCAAAACGGATTATTCAGGTACAATTCGGATGATTACCAGGTTTTAAATTTTTCGGCAAAAGGAAGTATTGATTTATACAAATGGTTAAAAGTTACCAATTTTTCCCAATTCACGAGTATGAAGTACCACAATCCATTAAATGTTGGAGAAGGTGGAGGAGTTTGGAGAAATATTGCAGATGAGGGATTTCCATTAGCGCCATTGCTAAATCCTGACGGAACCCTAACGTTTAGTTCCGCCTATAGTATTGGAGATTTTTATTACGGAAAAAATGGCATTGACAATAACAAGAGAGTTTTCAGAAATACCGCTGGTATGAACGCCACCTTTTTAAATAATAAATTAAGAATAAAAGGTGATTTCACTTTTCAAAATACAGACAATAACGATAGAATCAAAGCGGTACCCGTTCCGTACAGTGTAAAACCTGGAGTAATTTCGTATATTGGAACAACTACAAATTATTTAAATGATACTTATAGAGAAACAAATTACATAACGACTAATTTATATACAGAATATGAAAATACAATAGGTAAGAACCATTATATAAAAATTCTTGCAGGTTACAATTATGAACAATCAAATTTCAAAAGAATAACAGCTCAAAGGAATGGACTTATTTTTGACGGTGCCAATGACTTAAACTTAGCCCTTGGTCAGTCTATTATAACCTCAGGAGGTTGGGAAGTTTGGAAAATTCAAGGTGGCTTTTCCAGACTAAATTACTCATTTAAGGATAAATACTTAATTGAATTAAATGGTAGATATGATGGTTCATCTAAATTTCCACAAAACCAACGATATGCCTTTTTTCCTTCCTATTCTGTTGGATGGCGTGTAAATAAAGAGTCCTTTTGGAGGCTACCTGAAAGAATCGTATCTGATTTAAAAATTAGAGCATCCTATGGTTCTCTCGGAAATGGAAATATCTCATCCTATGCATACTTAGAGCAGTTTTCTATCTCCCAATCAAATTTAATATTGGCTGGCCAAAGACCTCAGATAACAAGAAATCCCGCTGTACTACCACAAGGATTAACATGGGAAACAGCAACCACCCAAAATATTGGGATTGATTTGGCCATGTTTTCTAATAAATTAACCTTAAATGCTGATGCGTATATTAGAACAACTACGGATATGTTTACTGTTGGTTTGACCCTTCCGGCAGTATTTGGAGCTGGTTCACCAAAAGGTAACTATGCAGATTTAGAAACTAAAGGTTGGGAAGGCGTTTTAACCTACAGGGATAAAATACAAGTGGGTAAAAAACCACTTGACTTCAATGTTAGATTTACTTTAGCAGATAATATTTCTGTCATCAAAAAATATAATAATCCTGAAAAGGTATTAACTGATTATTATGAAGGACAAATAATTGGTGAAATTTGGGGATACACTACGGCAGGATTTTTCACCTCGGCGGAAGATGTAAAAAACAGTGCAAATCAAAATCTATTTAGAACGGCATCCAATGGATTAAATTTCCCTGGAGATATCAAATTTAAAGATACAGATGGAGATGGCGCTATTACGCCAGGTACAAATAGGATAGGAAATACAGGAGACCGTTCTATCATTGGTAATAGTGCTCCCAGATATACTTACGGAGCCATGTTAAATTTAGACTGGAATAATTTCTTTTTCAGTGCCTTTATTCAAGGTGTAGGAAAGCAAGATTGGTACCCGAGCAGAGAAGCCAGCCTTTTTTGGGGACAATATAACAGGCCTTACGGAGTTATTCCAAAAAGCATGTTAGGAAATATATGGACTGAAACTAATCAAGACGCCTATTTTCCAAGATACGTATCACGTATTGCAAGTAATGCAAATGGCACGTTATCAGCACCTCAAACAAAGTATATTCAAGATGTAAGATATATAAGGTTAAAAAATATTCAAATTGGCTATAACCTTCCAGCTAATTTAATTGGTAAGATTAAGGCAACAGCTGCAAGGATATATGTGTCTGCTGAAAATATATGGACCTTTTCCCCATTATTTAAAATCACAAGAGATATAGATGTTGAAAATGCCGTTGCTTCAGACCAGGTTTTCAATCCAGGGGGTAACTCAGGTGACGGTTACAATTATCCATTAATGAAAAGCGTAACAGCTGGGATTTCTATTTCTTTTTAAACACAAACAAAAAATAACCATGAAATTATCAACCATAATAAAATTATTATTTGCCTCCTTCATTATTTCGGGATGTAATCTGGAAGAACTGCCAGAGGCGACAACTACAAAGGGTCCAATCTTTGAAAGTGAAAATGGACTAATTCTTTACACAAACTCTTTTTATAATATAATAAATGGTAAAAATCTGCACCGAGCAGATGCCATGTCTGATTATTTATGCAGAAATGGAAGTCCAGCATTCATAACACCAGGAAATTATAGTCCAGATGTTAGTTCAGGCTGGGGCTGGAGCGACTTGAGGAATATTAATTATTTCTTAGAAAATTGTAACAATCCCAAAATACCCGCGGCTACCAGAAATAATTATATAGGCATTGCAAGATTTTTTAGAGCATGGTTCTATTTTGAAAAAGTAAAACGCTTTGGCGACGTACCATGGATTGGAAAAACATTAAACGTAGACGATAAGGATATTCTTTTTAAAGGTAGAGATTCCAGAAAATTAATTATTGATTCTATTATTGCAGATTTAGATTTTGCAGCGAACAATATTATTATAAAAGCTGAAAATTCCAGAAGCTTAATAACAAAGAATATCGCTCTTGCGTATAAGGCAAGAGTATGTTTACATGAAGGAACTTTCCGAAAATATCATACTCAATTGGGTTTAACATCCACTGTTCCTGATTTATTAAACAAAGCGGCCGAGGCTTCAAAAAAGGTAATGAACGAAGGAACTTATAAATTATATGACGGTGCAGGTATTGATAAATCGTATCGTCAAGTATTCATAAATCCTTCTCCCATTTCAAGTGAAGTATTATTTTCAGCTGTTTGTGATTTAGCGCTAAACAATTTAAATGATGCAAATTGGTATTGGACAAGTGGAACTTATGGCGATAAAGCCAGCTTTATTAGATCTTTTATTAACACTTATTTGAAATTAGATGGTACCCCGTTTACTAATGATCCCAATTATAAAACCATGCTTTTTAAAGAGGAAGTAAAGGGCAGAGATAAAAGGTTACAACAAACCATAAGAGTAGGTGATTACAAAAGGATAAATAATGGAATTTTGGAGGCGGCACCTCCATTATTTTCCTACACTTTCTCTGGCTATCAACCAATCAAATGGGCGTTAGATGACATGTATTATGACACAAGGGATTTAAATATAAACTCTGTATCTATTATAAGATATGCTGAAATCTTACTAATTTTTGCAGAAGCAAAGGCAGAATTAGGTACATTAACGGATGCCGAGTGGGCAGCCACTGTAGGTTTATTGAGAAAAAGAGCTGGAATAACAGGAGGTTTAACAACTAAACCAACTAACGTTGATGCGTATCTCAAATCGACCTATTTTCCAGAATTAAATGACCCGGTACTTTTAGAAATAAGAAGGGAAAGAGGCATTGAATTATGTCTGGAAGGATTTAGATTTGATGATATTGTAAGATGGAGAAAAGGCAATTTAATGGAAATGGAATGGAACGGTATGTATATTCCTACACTAGATGTTCCAATGGATTTAAATGAAGACGGAAAGTTAGATGTTGCCTTTTACAAAAAACTACCTACCAAGGTGGCCGGCGTAACTTATGTGGAAGTTTCACCGACAGTTTCTGGTAAACCTAACGCCCAATTATTATCAAACGGTGACTTTGGAGAGTTAACATGGTTAAATAATATTAAAAGAAAATTTGATGAAAAACATTATTATTATCCAATACCGAGATCAGATATTATAACTAATCCAAACTTGACACAAAATCCTGGATGGTAAAAAGAAATAAAAAACCCGAAATAAACTTTTATTTCGGGTTTTTTATTTCTTGAGTACCCCCAAGGCGGTAAACAGCCAACCAAAAATTGCAAGTGAACCTCCAATGGGAGTTATTGGACCTAACAAAGGAATACTAATATTGAGTATTGACTGAGTAGATAGAAGATAAAGAGAACCAGAAAAAAGTAGAATACCTATAAAAAAAAGGAACCCAGCTATTTTAAACAATTTTTCTCCTTTAGGGAAATGAGTACTTAAAAGACCTAAAACAATAAGCGCGAAGGCATGATAAAATTGATATTTAACCCCCGTTTCAAAATTATTAATTTCTTTAAGGGATAATAAAGGTTTTAATCCATGTGCTGCAAAAGCACCAATAACGACACCTAGACAGGCAAATATTAATCCACAAAGAATGTGAAATCTGGAAGATGGACTCATAAAAAGGAACTTAAAAAGGGATTATTCAATAACCTTTTTTTTGTTTTTAAACCACCAGAAAGCCAAACCACCCACTAGTAAATAGGGAGTAATTAGCATGTATAAAATACCGGCATTTAAACCTTTACCAGCTGAACCACCATTTTTAAGGTTACTCTCGGCCGCCATTTTGCACATAGGGCACTGTGCAACTAAATCAATATTCAAAAACAAAAACACTACTATAAGAAATACAACTAATTTTTTCATAACAAACTATTTATTTATAATAAGGCATTAAAAAATAGTAACAGATAGGGCCTGTGATTGCCACATACAACCATACAGGAAAAACAAACCTTGCTAACTTTTTATGTCTGTCAAACTGGTTTGTATAAGACCTTATGAAAGTCAATAAAATGAATGGTAAACTCAGTGCGGCCAAAACAATATGACTAAAAAGCAACGTTAAATAAGCCGTACGACTTCCTGATACAAGAGAAAGCTCCTGACTATCTAACAATCCGTCATGATTGGAATCACCAAAAAGTGTTTCAGGTGTGGTGAAATGATAGGTGACATAAGACAACAAGAAAAGAACTGACAAAGCAAGGGCAGTCACCATAGCTCTCCTATGCATCAACATATTCTTAGACTTTATGAAATAAAGGCCTACTATAAGAACGACTGCTGTTAAAGCATTTACAGAAGCATGAAAAGGAGCTAAGAAACTAAAATCAATACCCAAGTCAAACTTGAAACGACGCATGAGACCCACAAGAATAAGAACAACAAAAGTTAGAATATAAGCCACTAAATTGAGCTTTTTTTCTAGTACCAAATCTTTATTCATAATTACTTTTCTTTATCCCTTTTGAATATTAATTCATCCCGGGTTGATTCAATAGGCAAAATCATAGCCATGTGCTCTGTTAATCTGGTTAATTCTTTCCCAGACACTAAATTATAATGTTTCCTAACACTGCCCGAAGTATCAACAAGAGCTACGGCGACTGATGAAAGCTCAGGTTTCATGAAATAATAAATACGCTGCACGCCTGTATCAGGAAAAAAATAAAAAATAGGTGAAGGAAAAAACTTATTCTTCTTAACGAAAGACATTAAGGAATCTTTAGATTCAGTCTTTGTGTAAATAAAAAAAGAAATATCGGACCTAGTCTTAAACTGTTCATGAAGTTCATCTAAATGAATTAAAGAATTAGCCTCAGCTTTTTCTAAACCTTCAGGAAACCATATACCCACGTGAACATTACCTTTAATATCTGTAGCGGACAAAATTTTATCATCAAATGACACCCTTGAATCCATTTGAACGTTCCCAAGATTAGACAATTCAGCCAGCGCTTTTAAACGATAATCAAGGCCAGTTTGAAGGTAATACCAACTAACCACAGGAACCCCACCAAAGATAGCCAGAAGAAAAATAAACTGTAAAATAGATTTAGAGGACATATCTTAATTTAAAGACGAAAGAACAAAGATTCGTCCATAAAACCTTGTTTTTCCTTTGAAGGTTCAATAGATATATTGTTTTTTTCTTTGACAAGTTGCCTTCTTGCTTTCCAGGCAGAACCCTCCTGAAAAAAGGCAAATAGAGCCCAAATAAGCAAAGAAGTTGGTAATAACACCGTAATGGCTAAACTCTTAACCTCATAAGCCATGTGCATAAATTCATAAATAATAAAATATGCTTTGTAAACAGATAAAATAGCAATAATTAAACCAATAGGATAGGCAATCCATGCAATATCTTTTACGGCTGGAATAATATGTCCTTTACCAAAAAGGGAAATAAACACCTCAACCAAAGTAACAGCACCCAACAAAAACAATCCTTTTACAACCGCTTTTTTACTTTCTTCGTACGTTTTATGACTCATAAATCAAAAATTAGAAATGAAAAGAATAAACATTAAAACAGATAAAACACAAGGAACACAAAAACCCACACCAAGTCGACAAAGTGCCAATAAAGACCAATCTTTTCTACCATTTCGTACCCATTTTTCCTTGCTGCATAAACACCACTTGCCACATTAATCATAATTATGGCTAAAAAAGCAACCCCTGATAAAACGTGAAAACCATGAAAACCAGTAATAAAGAAGAACAAAGCACCAAACGCTTTAGGACCAAACTCTTCGGTTTCAACAGCCCCCACATTTGGACCTGAAGTCACCTTAAATTTCCTATGAATGAAACTTTGATTATCGACAAAAGCATTCGGATGATCTCCTTTCGATAAAGAGTGATGCCCCTCGGCATGACCCTCTTCGGCATGACCACCAGCTTCTGATTTATGCATAAGATAAGAAGCTCCTGCTTTGAAAACTTCTTCAGAGGGAGCACCTTTTTCATCGAGATAAACACCAGCGTTCACATGACTACCAAATGGATTGGTAGTAACAGACATGTGCTCTTTGCCAATAAGATTATTCCACTCCCATGCTTGACACCCTAAAAATCCAGCGCCACCAATAATGGTTAAGAACATCCAAAAAACAACTCCTCCTTTGTTTTCTCTATGCCCCTCTTGAACAGCTCTAACCATAGTAACGGAAGAAATAATTAAGAGAAAAGACATGACCGTAACGAAAATTAACGGAGCATCATGAATACCAAATGGTGCAGTTGAGAATACAAAATCTGGCACCGGCCAACTTGGACTACTAAACCTAAGTGAC
>CAMDWC010000115.1 GCA_945878825.1 Haliscomenobacter hydrossis DSM 1100 | reverse complement strand
CTTTTCAAAACTAAAATATTTTTATTACACATAAATAAGCTCAAATTTCGTTATTTATTATAAAATTGAGGGCTTAATTAACTTCTTGTTTTATTTTATTTTCGAAGTTAGAAAGAAAACTGTAACCTTTGTATTTTATTGTACGTTGAGAAATCTTCTTTTTGTTTAAATTTCATAATATGGCGACAAATATTTTTAGTAAGGAAGGCTGGGCACAATTTAGAGAAAATCTAAAAAATAAATTTCGTTTAGTTATAATGAATGAGGATACTTTTCAGGAGATTGCCTCTTTTAAACTTACTTTATTTAATTTTTATTTATTGGGTAGTAGTATTTTGGTGTTCGTCGGATTTTTAGCTTTGGTCTTCATTGCGGTGACACCAATAAAAAGATATTTACCAGGTTATGGGCTTGGAAGTAGTAGCGAGGAGGTCTTAAGTTTAGTGCGTAAGGTAGAAGAAATTGAAAATGAAATGAGTGCGCAAAGAATTTATTTGACGAACGTAAGACGCATGTTAACAGGTGATGTTGAAACCGTCGATGATATTCCCGTTCCGGAAAAAAACTTATTGAGTAATTTAGTTAATCTGGAGGAGGAAAATATTACTTCTCCCTCAGAGGAAGACAATCAACTAAGAAAAGAGGTGGAACTGGAAAATATTGGTAACCTGGCCAAGAGTTCGCGTTATTCCGGGTTTAGTAAGTCGGAGGATCTTCCCATTGAGGGTATTTTTTTTGTGAATCCTTTGAAAGGGGAAATTACTTCTCAGTTTGATCTTAAAAAAAATCATATTGGTGTTGATATTGTTGCGCCAAAGAATACGGCGATAAAATCAGCACTATCAGGCTATGTTTTTTTAGCTGACTGGACATTAGAGACTGGTCATACAATAGGTATTCAACATGCCAACAATTTAATAACATTTTACAAACACAATGCCGCCCTGCTAAAAAAAGTAGGCGCTTTTGTGAAAGCTGGCGAAGCCATCGCCATTATTGGTAACACGGGCACAAAAACAGACGGACCTCATCTTCATTTTGAATTGTGGTACAAAGGAATCGTTATGGATCCTACTGATTTTATCTCTTTTTAACCATTTAACTGAATATGCAACAATCAAATGATTCCCGCCTGCAACACGCATTCAACGAAAAAGGAGAGGCACTGAGCCCACTTCTTCCTGAAAATGTGAAAAATTTTTTAATCGATATTGATGGAACTGTCTGTGATGATATTCCTAACGAAGAGCCCGAAAGAATGATTTCCGTTATGCCTTTTCCGGATGCACTTAAAATTATAAATAAATGGTTTGAGGAAGGGCACAGTATTTATTTTTTTACCTCCAGAACAGAGGAACATCGAGCTGTCACCGAGGCTTGGTTGAATAAAAATGGATTTAAGTATCACAGCATAATATTCGGCAAACCACGGGGAGGAAATTATCATTGGATAGATAATCACATCATAAAAGCGACCAGATTCTCGGGTAAATTTTCAGACCTCGTGGTAGAAAAAAAAGATATATTACCTAGCCAATGAGATTTTTTAGCGCCTCATCCATTTTTTTGAATGTAAATTGAAAGCCTGCACTGGTTATTTTTTCAGAAGATACTCTGGAACTATTCGTGAGCACGGTAGACATTTCCCCCATTGCTGCAGTTAACAATGAGTAAGAAATTGACCATACCATCCGCCAGGGTAATTTACTCTGTGCATTCATTACCTTTGCAAAATCATACATTCTTTCAGGATTTGGGGCCACCGCGTTGTAAATTCCTTTGATTTGTTTATTTTGAATAGCAAAAACGAAAAGTCGGACTAAATCTTCTTCATGAATCCATGAATACCATTGATTCCCTGGATTAAAGGATGTTGATATACCCATTTTCCAGGGTAACAACATTTTTTGTAGGGCACCCCCCCTTGGGCTGAGCACAATACCTATTCTAAAAAGGACTAATCGTGTACCCTTGTCATCTGTTTCAAAAACAGCATTTTCCCAGGCTGTACAACTTTTTGATAGAAAATCGTCACCCGCAGCATGTTCTTCTGTAAGTAGTTCGTTGTCTCTATGGCCGTAAAACCCAATGGCTCCGGCAGAAATATATAAGGCAGGTCTGTGATAATTTTTAAAACAATAGGCTAGTAATTGATTACTTTTTACCCTGCTTTCAGTTATCTCCTTTTTTCTGCGTTCAGTCCATAGTTTGTCAGCAACGCCAGAGCCAGCAAGATTTATTACAATATCTACCTCTTTGAATGCGTTTCGATCAACAACACCCTTTTCAACATTCCATAGGAAAGTGGGAAAAACGGGATTAACAGGTTTAGATCTGCTTATCAAACGAATGTTATACCCTTCGTCTTTAAGTGTTTGTGCTAAAAGTTGCCCAACAAGTCCCGTTCCACCGGCGATAAGTATTGTTTTCATTAGATAAAATTTGTCTTCAATCAACGATTTTACAACCTAAAAGTTCCATATTTCAATAAAATGCGTAATAATGGTGCAATAGTCCTTTTTACCTTGTATTTTTGCTTTAATTAAATGATTGAAATGAAATTCTTTTTGTTAGCCCCCCTAGCTATTTTGACCATCTTTTCATCGTCTTGCCGAAGAGAAGAACAGGCAAGTATGCACAAAAGATCCTCTAATGAGGTATCCATCCGACTCGAAGCTGAGCCAGACAGATTAAATCCACTGCTTAGTACCATTTCTTATTCGAGACAAGTTTTTGATCCTTTGCATTTGTATTTAATGAATTATGACCCTACTACTTTGGTATTGGTCCCACAATTGTTAAAGGAGACCCCTAAAATTGAATTAATTAAAAATGGCGTTTTCGAAGGGGGATCTAAATATAGTTTTGAAATCAGGGAAGAAGCCGTTTGGGACGATGGTAAACCAGTTACGGCTGCTGATTATGAAGCCACACTGAAATTAGTTTTTAATCCCTTCTTACCTACCCTTGGGTACAGAACTTTTTTGGAGAATATCCAGTCATTTGATATAGATAAAATGAATCCTAAAAAATTCACTATCATATTAAATGATACTTATTTTGCTGGTCTTGAAGCTCTGACGAATGTGGTTCCTGTACTCCCAAAACATATTTTTGACGCAGATAAAAGCCTCGATACCGTTTCATTATTAAAACTTATTAGTGACCCGTCACCAGAAAATCAACTTAAAAATTATCCATTCATTAAGGATTTTGCAGATTATTATTTAGGGGAATTTTTTAGCAGAAATCCGGAAGGAGTTAATGGTGCAGGGCCTTATAAGTTAGTGTCCTGGCAAGCGGGTCAGGAAATATTATTAGAAAAAAAGCAAGCCTGGTGGGGGGATAAACTCGCAACGGATAATGCCGCTTTTCAAGCTTTTCCCGATAAGTTGTTATTTAAGATTATTCCCGACCCTGTTTCTGCATTGGCCGCTTTAAAAAACGAGGAAATTGATGTTATGCAAAATATTGCTCCGGAAGATTTTCTGGATTTAACGTCAGACAGTACAACAAAAGCACATTTTTCTTTCTATACGCCTTCTTCTTTAAGTAGTTATTATATTTCCTTAAATACCAGATTGCCTGTTCTTTCTGACAAGAAAGTGAGGAGAGCCTTCGCTCATGCCATTGATGTAGATGAACTTATCAAAAACGTTTTTATTGGCTTCGGTACAAGATGCGCAACACCATTGCACCCAAGTTCGGCAGAATATAATGCAGACCTTAAGCCAATAACCTTTTCTATAGACCAGGCTAAAAAATTATTGGCTGAAGCTGGATGGAGCGACACGGATAAGGATGGTATATTAGATAAGAAACTTGGGGGCAAAAAGACTGCCCTGAGCGTCAAATATTTAGCAAACGCCAGTAAAGCAAGTTCTATGACGCTTGCTGAACTTATAAAAAGTAATGCAAGAAAAGCAGGTATAGATGTAGTTATTGATGCTAAAGATGCGAATACACTCCTTGATAAATTGCGTAGCAGGGAATTCGAAATGATTTCCGCAGGTCGTTCTATCACACCCCAGTGGAGTCCTTCTCAAAATTGGCGGACTGATGCGGACAATCGAAGTGGTTTTGGTAATGAAAAAACAGATCAATGGATTGATGCATTGGAAAGAGAACCCAATCAATCTAAAAGATGGGTGATTTCAAAAAAGTTGCAGGCAGAAATTTATGAAGAGCAACCTGAAATCATGTTGTTTTCTCCACAGGAGCGTTTGGTTATTCATAAAAGATTTGAAGCGGTCTCCACAGCGGTATGGCCTGGTTTTCATCCGGTAGCTTTTAAACTCATTAAAGATTAAAGAGGTGTTATGCTAACTTATTTATTAAAAAGAATTAGCACCCTGTTTTTGTCTTTATGGATTATATCTGTCTGCCTTTTTTTTCTTCAGAAAAATGCCTCTGTTGATTTGGTTATGCTTCAAAACAAAGCAAGATCAAACGGTTCTTTTTACGTTCATCCGCTGGCCGCAGAAAAGGTCTATAGAGCTGAAGCCGTAAGGTTAAATTTAGACAAACCTCTTTTTTATTTTTCTATGCAGCCCGCTATGTTTCCTGACACTTTTTATAAAGTGCAGTATCCTGAAGCAATAAAAATTCAAAAAAAATTATTGTTGGAAACTGGTGACTGGGCTTTGGTCCAAACTTATTACCAGTCATTAACGGCATTTTACGAAAAAATTGAGCAAACTGAAAATAGCACATTATCTATCTTCTGGAAACAGCAATTACAAGAAATGGCTAATTCGTCTGACTTGTCGGCGGTAAAAACTGCTTGTCGAGTTTCAGAAGAAATGAGGGAGCCTTACATTGGAGAAATAAGGAAAATAGAGGATCTGGTGAATCGTTTGTCTTATCAAACACCTTCTTTTTTTGCATGGCTTCCTTCTCCGGGATGGAATGGTTTTGACAATCAATTTCACTCTTGGTTCAGTAAAATCATCCATGGAGATGTCGGTATCTCTTCCAGAGATGGAAGGCCCGTAATGGATAAATTAAAGGAAGCCATACCCTGGACATTGTGGGTGAATGGATTGGCTATACTTCTGGCTTATATGATTGCCATGCCTTTGGGGATTATAATGGCGATCCTTCCCAAGAGCAGGTGGTTGCGCTATATAAATAATATTTTACTTGCTCTGTATGCGCTACCAGCTTTTTGGGTGGGTAGTTTGTTATTATTTCAAGCTACTTCGCCAGAATATGGGTTTTCCTTTTTTAGTATTAGCGGTTGGTCAAATCTTCAACGAGAGGGAGGATTTTTGAGTCAACCAATTCCTTTTTTACTTCAATTAAGCCTTCCCGTTTTTTGTATGGCTTATGGTCTGGCGGCCTATTTAACGAGTTATATGCAGTCAACATTTTCCAAAGTTCTTAATGAACCCTATATGCTGTTTGCTAAAACAAAAGGGATATCAAAGGCAAGACTTTATTTTATACACGCACTTCCTAATGCCCTATTACCGCAGATCGTTTTTGTTGCCGGTATCATTCCTGCCTTAATTACGGGCTCCGTGGTTATTGAGGTTATATTTAATGTTCCTGGTATGGGTAGATTATTTATAGATTCAATGCTCAGCCAGGATTGGACTACGGTCTACTCTTTTGTTTTACTGGTTTCTGTACTTACTGCGATGGGACTCATTCTGTCAGATATACTGCTTGTTGTCACCGATCCAAGAATTCGATTAACAAGGGAAAATAAAAACGAATGAAGTTAAAAATCTTTTTTGCTCTGGTTCTTTTCCTTGCTGTTTTTGGTGATTGGATAGCCAATGAAAAACCGGTTTACTGTAAATATCAGGGAAAAGCATACTTTCCACTAATAGAAGTCCCATTTGTAAAACTGGGTTGGATGGATTGGCCGGCAGATTTTCAAAATGATAACTGGAGGAATTTACCTTATGAAAAAGTGATTAAAACACTCGTACCGTACAGTCCTGAAACCATAGACCGGAATAATCTTGGATTAAAAAGTCCATTTGCTGCTCAAAATAAAAATGGATTTTGGGAGAGGCATTGGATGGGAACAGATAGAATTGGAAGGGATGTTCTGGCTGGTTGGATCAGAGGGTTTAGACTGGCATTGAGTATTGGGCTTTTATCGATTTCTATCGCGGGCATTTTAGGTATTTTTATGGGCGGCTTAGCGGGCTTTTATGGCAACGATCGGTTTCATTTACCTGTTTATAAGTCCTTTTTCTTACTATTTTGGTTGGTCGGCTTTATTTACTGGATATATCAAGGTTTTGAGACGAATGGAAGTAATTTAAGTATTTTAATTTGGTTAGGTATCTGGCTGCTCATTGGTGTCCTTGTGTATTATATGCCAGTCATAGGTAAAAGGATCGCTTTACCCATAGACTGGATGATAAGTTTAATTATTCAGGCCATAGATGCCATTCCGGCGCTATTCTTTTTACTCGCCTTGTTACCATTGATTGAAAATCCAGGTTTATTTCATGTTATTATACTTATTGCGTTCATAAGATGGACGGGAATAGCTCGTTTGGTAAGAGCAGAATTTTTAAGAATCAGAGATTTGGAATATATTCAGGCGGCGCAGCTGATGGGAATAAAGAATTTCCATATTTGTTGGAAGCATATTTTGCCTAATGCTATGGGTTCTGTTTGGATAACTTTTGCCTATAGTTTTGCCGGAGCTATTTTGCTGGAGGCTTATTTAGGATATTTAGGCATTGGAATGCCTGCGGGGACCATTAGTTGGGGTAGCCAAATGCAACAAGTAAGGGAAAATCCAGCCGCCTGGTGGTTAGCGGTGTTTCCAGGATTGGCCATTTTTTTAATTCTTTTTAGCCTTCAAAAAATGGGGGAGAAATTAGAATCTAAGGTTTCTTAACGCCTTGGTTTGGGTAATATTTTATCTTGCTTTTTTTTGAAAAAAGTCTTGTTTCAGCTTGTTTTTTAAGGGCATTATTCTTCCGGAATTCTGCCGTTTGATTCATGGCAGGACACCCTGATTTTCTATTGCAGCCAGTGTAAATGGTAGAAAGGATTAGAATTATAATAAAAAAGAGGCGATTTTTCATGATAATTAATTACAATTGCTTGATATTTCGAAGAATATACTATATTTGTTTTGTAAAAATAGTAATAAATGAATCAAGTTGTGCTTGATTTATCTAATTATTATGCTTACATTTACTGTCTTATTTTTAAAAGGGAAAATTAAACTTAAAAACTATTTTAAATGAACAAGGGAGATCTTATCAACAAAATTGCATCAACTGCAAAAATCACAAAGGTACAAGCTACTGACGCTCTAAATGCGGTAGTAGAAGGAATTGGACATGAGCTTAAAGAAGGTGGAAAAGTAACACTTATTGGCTTTGGTACTTTTTCTGTTTCACACAGAGAAGCAAGAAGTGGCCGTAACCCAAGAACGGGTGCAACTTTAACTATTGAAAGTAAAAATTCAGTGAAGTTTAAAGCGGGTAAAGAATTATCTGATGCTGTAAATTAAGCAGAAAGATAAACCTTGAACTACAAGAAAAAAAGGGCAATCTTGATTATATAGATTGCCCTTTTAATTTTTTCCTCCCGTTATAAAATTAAATAATACAGCGTCATGAAATTTGGTACTAAAGCGATTCATGCAGGCGTTGAGCCGGACCCAGCGACAGGAGCGGTAATGACTCCCATTTATCAAACATCAACCTATGCGCAATCCTCTCCAGGTGTGCACAAAGGGTACGAATATGCCAGAACAGGGAATCCTACCCGCACCGTTTTGGAAAATAATCTGGCCGCATTGGAAAATGGTAAATTTGGTATCTGTTTTAGTAGTGGCCTCGCCGCTATGGATGCAGTAATCAGACTTTTACAGCCAGGGGACGAAGTGCTGGCTTGTGACGATTTATATGGAGGTTCTTACAGGTTGTTAACTAAGGTTCATGGTGGGTTTGGCATTAAAAGCAGGTTCGTAAGTATGAATAATCTAACTGCTTTTGAGTCTACTATCAGACCCGAAACTAAGTTAATATGGATTGAAACGCCGACGAATCCTATGCTGAATATCGTAGATATTTTAGCCATTTGTGATATAGCAAAGAAAAAGGGAATATTAACCTGTGTTGATAATACTTTCGCTTCTCCCTACCTGCAAAATCCGCTCGATCTGGGCGCAGATATCGTGCTTCATTCCGCTACTAAATACATAGGTGGACATTCCGATTCGGTTCACGGTGCCGTAGTAACCAATAGTGAGTTGTATGCTCAAAAATTGAGGTTTATTCAAAATGCTGTAGGTGCCGTTCCCGGTCCTCAAGATTGTTTTTTGATTTTACGCGGTATTAAAACATTACACATACGCGTGGAAAGGGCCTGCCAAAATGCAGCTAAAATCGCCGATTTTCTTAGGTCTAATTCGAAAATCAAACAAGTGTTTTATCCCGGTTTTATAGATCATCCAGGTCATGATATCGCCACTTCCCAAATGAGGCATTACGGTGGTATGGTTTCCTTTAATTTGTTTACCGATACCCTGGATTATGCTGAAAAATTATTGGCAAATACTAAATTGTTTACCTTGGCGGAATCATTAGGAGGTGTTGAATCTTTAATTGGACACCCGGCTACTATGACTCATGCTTCTATCCCCAAAGAGGACAGACTTAAAGTAGGTCTGACAGACTCTTTGATTCGACTTAGTGTGGGTATTGAAGACGTCAGTGACTTAATCGATGACTTAAATGAGGCTATTGACCATTTACCCTGATTTTTTTGACCTTGCTTTTTCTCTGTTCCCTTAACCAAATATCTACGCCTTTACGCCTGATTTTTTAACCAATCAGTTCGCGTATTATGGAAGATTATATGTTGTTTGCCGTAGGGTTAACAAAAATTCACCATGTTGGTCCAGTGCTGGGTCGACAACTTATTCATTATTGTGGAACACCCGAGGAAGTTTTTAATACTTCCGCCAGGCAATTATTGAAGATTCCAGGCGTAGGGAATAATATTGTCAATGAAATTCGCTCCCGAAAAGTACTCGAAATCGCCGAACAGGAATTAAAGGTTTGTGAAGAAAAAAAAATAAAAGTACACTATTTTAAGTCTCCCGATTACCCTTCCCGATTATCTGTTTTACCCGATAGCCCCATAGTTTTATATCAGGACGGGCATCTCGACTGGGAAGATAGGTTTATCTTGTCGGTAGTCGGTACCAGAAAACCCTCTCCTCATGGCATTGAGGCGTTGGGAAAAATTTTAGATGGGTTAAAACCGTTTAACCCCATTATTGTTAGCGGTCTGGCATTTGGCATTGATGCGGCCGCTCATCTATTTTGCCTTAAAAATGATCTGCGCACCGTAGGCGTTATCGCCCATGGTCTCGGAAGCATTTATCCGGCAGATCATCGTGAACTGGCAGATAAAATATCGAAGCAAGGTGCCATTCTTTCCGAATATCCATGGTCTGTGAGAGCTGAAAAGGAGTTCTTTCCAATGAGAAATAGAATTATCGCGGGACTAAGTGACGGTGTGTTAGTAGTTGAAACAGCTGAAAGAGGCGGTTCCATGATAACTGCCCAACTAGCCAATGATTACCACAAGGAGGTCATGGCTTTGCCTGGTAGAATATCAGATAAATGGTCATCAGGTTGTTTGAAAATGATTAAAAATCAAGAGGCTTCTCTTGTTTCAGCTTCTCAAGACATCGTTCGGATTCTTCAATGGGAAGAGTCACAGGAAAAACAAATGATTATTCCTTTTTTGGAACCGCAAGAAATTTTTTTATTAGATTT
>CAMDWC010000114.1 GCA_945878825.1 Haliscomenobacter hydrossis DSM 1100 | reverse complement strand
GGGAACAGCTCAAACCAGCATGTCCAATTCAATTCATTCTTTTACGGTAAACTCATTGGAAGGTGAACCCATCCCATTGTCCAATTATAAGGGTAAAATGATTCTGGTCGTTAATACGGCATCTAAGTGTGGCTATACACCTCAGTTTGCAGGGTTACAGGAGTTATACAGTAAATATCAGGATAAATTGGTTATCATTGGTTTTCCTTGTAATCAGTTTATGAGTCAGGATCCAGGTTCAGCTACAGAAATCAAGGAATTTTGTCAAAAAAATTATGGTGTGAGTTTTCCTATGGCTGAAAAGATTGACGTCAAAGGAGATAATGTTGCTCCTATTTTTGCCTGGCTTACACAGAAGGATAAAAATGGGGTATTAGATGCTAAAGTTGCCTGGAATTTTAACAAATTCTTAATGGACGGTGACGGTAAATTAGTAGCTTATTTCCCAAGTAGTGTAAAGCCACTTAGTGAAGATATTATAAAATATATCAATAAATAATTAATAAAAGGGGGCTTGTGCAGCCCCCTTTTATTTTAGAAGGGCAGCGTGGGGTAGGGTACAAAATGAGAGGCTACCCTAGTGATTGCGGGAGCCAATACAAAACTTAGCACCAATATAATTATAGCGTGTACTAAAGCAATATCTATATTATTTTTCCTCAACTCATTTAGTTCTGATTCAGGTGTTAAGAAACCTGTGATAAAAAAGGTAATTCTAAAGAGGACATAAGAAAAAATCCACATTCCAGCAAAGAAAAGCAGGGCAAAACCTATGGCTTTTGCCCACTCGTTTTGACTAATTAAAAATCGCATCGCATCTGAACTTGTGTCCGATATATGATTTAAATTAATACCAGCTGAGAGTAAAGAAGAGCCAAAAACAATGAGTATTGCAGCATTTTTTTCTTCCAGATATTTATCGAAGAAATTTGATTGTACTCGGGCAAAGGTAAAAAGGTAAAAAATTGATAGTATGGTTAAGGTGCCTAAATCCATCCATTCGTTTAGCATGATTCTTTATTTTAAGGTAATACAATATCCCATTTACTTAAATTTACGTCTGGGTTTACGCCAAGACCCCAGTCTTTTCCCGTAAGTTCCCATACATAATATTTTTTTCCCCTCTGGTCTTTGAGATGAGCTGACCCCGCCTCTGGGTTTTTCGGTAAATGAACAGCGACCATAGAATGTTCTTCTCCATTAATGACAATTGCGTCAAAGCCTAAATTTTTCAAAACGGCATAGGCAAAAACGGTTCTTGTATCGCAATCGCCCGCTTCGTGGTATAAAAATTCCATGGGAGAATAAACGCCAAAGGGTTGAATATTTCCACAGCATCCTTGCCCTGATTCCAGTGGGGCACAATTGTTTTTGTATTTTACACCATTTAGGACGTAGGGACAATTCTCATTGATAATTAATGTGTAGGGGATAGCCTGAATACTTGATATGATTAAATTTAAGGCGCCCATATAATCCAGATTAGCTTCATCAATGATATTTTTATAACCTGATGCAAGTTCATTGGTTGGAAATTCAACGGCACTTAAAAGTTGTTCATAAATAAATTTGCAATAGTCAATATCTGAAAGTTCATATTCAGGATAGCCAATATTTTCGCGCGCAGAAACACTTTCAATGTACAATTCCTGACAAACGGGAAAAGACATTTCATAATTATTTCCATCTAAAGAATTCCATGCCCATTGCTTATCTAACGATTTACAACCAGTTGCCTCATTAAAAGGGATATCCTCAGGGATAGATGGGCGGACGGAAGTTTCACTTTCCTCCTCATCGCCACTCAATAGCTTATATATGAGGTAGCCTAAGAAAACCCAGAAAAGCAATTTTTTCATCTGTTTTTATTAAAAAATCTTACACAACCAATCTAAAGGTCAAATTGATTCTTGGTTCCTTAATTTTTGCTGATTTTGGTAAGGCATGCACCCAGTGACTTTGAGTACTTGACCTCATTACTAGAACACTTCCACTTTCTAAAATGATGGATATTACTTCTTCAGTAATTTTATGTCGGAAGCTAAAGGTTCTTTCGGCGCCAAAGCTAAGAGAAGCAATGGTAGGATTCAACCCAAATTCTTTGTCATCGTCACTATGCCAGGTCATTCCCTCGTTTCCATGGTGATAGAAATTACATAAACAGGCATTAAATACAGCGTTTGTTACTGTTTCGGTTTTTTCCTTTACGGGAAGTAGTAAAGGATGCCAGGGTATGGCTGTTTTAGTTGTTCGGGAATAAGTATAGGTAAATGCTTTATCACCGTACCAGGCCACTTTTCTATTAGTGGTTATTTTTTTTCCAAACATCATCAACTCATCATGTTGCCAGTGTAGCTGATGCATTTCACGAAAAAGATTTTCAGCGTTTAGGTTACTCCAAATACATTTTTCGTAATAAACTTCTCCATCGTAAGGTAAAATATTCTGACTATCGAGCATTCAATCCTTTTTATTGTAAAGATTTATGGCACCAACCCCATTTTCCAATAACATTTTATTAAATGCGGGTAATTCGATGTCCATGATATTTAGTGCTTCTTTATAGGCGGCAGACCAAAGCGCATCGAGCCTTTTTTGTTCATCCAGGACAGCCTTAGTGACCACCGGAATGTCACTTTCTGCGAGATTTACCAAGAATAAATAATTTCCAGTCATTTTATTTTCAAAATTATCAACATCATCATACGCTTTTGATTTTCGCTGCACCATGTTTTTATCCCATTGTTCGATAACTTCGATTAATTTATTAAAGGTGGCGAATGTTGGGGTACCACCAAGTTCTTTTCTTATTAACCAAAGCGATATTCGATCCAATTGTTCCTTATATTCACTCATTTGATTTACCGTATTTACCATGGTGGTATAAGTACCGGATAATTGGGTCAACAATGCATTATAATTTTGGTAAACCTCTGTGGGAACACTAATATGAGGATTTGATAAGATATTCACTTCTTTTGTCCATTTTTGCCCGGAAAATTCCAATTCAATAATGTATTTACCAGGCATCACCTTATGACCACGATAACTTCCTTCTATATAAACATTTGGCACACCGGGTCTTGAAAAGGTCCTCATATCCCAAACAAAACGGTTCAAACCTTTAGATACACTTAATACGGGTTC
The DNA here is from genome assembly GCA_945878825.1 of Haliscomenobacter hydrossis DSM 1100. GTDB lineage: Bacteria > Bacteroidota > Bacteroidia > Chitinophagales > Saprospiraceae > BJGN01. The sequence continues at coordinate 6,679 of CAMDWC010000114.1, read as the reverse complement.
TTTTGAAGGACCTCCATCATACTTTTGGAATTGTGACATTTTATCACTGGTAAATGTCCTTACCAATTTGTTATTTGAATCATAAATATTCATTTTAACTTTTTCCAATGGATTATTACTTTCATCTTTAGGCAGATGATAATAAATCACCACTCCGGTAGAAGGATTAACGCCTTCCTTAAGGTCAGTTCCAATGGCGTCATTTCCAGTTTCATTCAATTTACTTCCACCATTCACCTGATAAGTATCTTCTATAGGATAAAGAAGTATTTTAGCCGAATCACTGACATTATAATTTCTAATTACCTCAAGATCATCTAAAATCCAAAAGGAACGTCCCGCGGTTGCGGAGATCAAATCACCATGTTTAATCATCAGATCAGTGACAGGTACAACAGGGAAATTCAACGTAAAAGGTTTCCAGGTTGCTCCTCCATTTCTTGAAATGTAAATGCCGGTTTCTGTTCCAGCGAAGAGTAATCCAGGTAACTTGTCATCTTCACGAACCACCCGGGTATAGGCACCTTCCGGAATACCACTGGAAATATTTGTCCAGGTTTTACCATAATTTGTGGTCTTAAACAGATACGGTTTAAAATCATTAAATTTATATCGGGTTGCAGCTATGTAAGCAATGGCCTTATTGTGAGGGGAGACTTCAATGGCATTAATCAGACATTCAGGCAAAGCAGGTGGGGTAACATTTTTCCATGTTTTTCCCTCGTCCATGGTCAGATGAACCAATCCGTCATCACTACCTGTCCAAATTACCCCTTTTTCATGTTGAGATTCAAGGACATAACTTAAGGTGCCATAATTTTCTGCGCCCACAATCTCATTGGTATAAGGTCCACCTCCTTTACCTTGCTTATCTTTATCATTTCTGGTCAAATCGGGAGATACTTCCTCCCAGGATAGGCCCATATCCTTTGTTTTAAGTAAAACCTGAGCCCCATGATAGAAGGTATTGGCCTCATGTTTTGACCAGATTATAGGAGCGTTCCAATTGTACCTGTATTTCATGTATTTTGGTTCCAGCGCCAAATATTGAATAGGCGAAGGCATAATGTTGGAACTGGCCCCAGCTTTTGTGTCTAATATTTCAATGGTACCCAAATAACTTCCTCCCATGACAAAACGAGGATTATCGGGATCAAAAGCCAGAAAGGCACTTTCACCTCCTGCTGAACTTGTCCAATCCCTGCTTGTGATGCCATAATTTCCTAAAGATCGAGAGGCAATAGAAACGGAGGTATTGTCCTGTTGACCCCCATAAATTCTATAGGGAAACTGATTGTCAACATTGATACGATACATCTGCGCGGTAGGCATATTCTGTTGTTCCGTCCAATTTGCTCCGCGATCGAAGGTGATGGAAGCGCCTCCGTCGTCTGCAATCACCATATTTTTTGAATTCGCGGGATTTATCCACAAATCGTGGTGATCACCATGTGAGGTGTTTAATATTTCCCATGTTTTGCCACCATCAATAGATCTTAAGGCAGGTGGCCCCAAAACGTAAACGGTGTGTTCATCATTTGGATCAGCAAAAACCTCTATGTAGTACCAGGCTCGTTGAACGAGCCGGTGATCACTGCTTATCTTAGACCAGTTTGCACCTGCATTTCTTGATATAAAAAGCCCTCCTTCCTCTTTTTCAGTATCTCCTTCGATGAGTGCATAAACGACATCAGAATTTGCTCCACTGACAGAAATACCCATTTTACCTTTCCCATCGGGAAGGCCTGTGTGTATTTTAAACCAGGATTCACCACCATCGACCGATTTATACAGACCGCTTCCTGGTCCGCCACTGGTAACTTTCCATGGAGACCTATTGTGTTCCCACATAGAAGCATACATAATTAATGCATTATTAGGATCGATGGAAAGGTCATTGCAACCTGTCCCGTTATCTACAAAAAGGGTGCTCTTCCAGGTTTTACCACCATCGGTACTTTTATAAATGCCTCTTTCCGGGGTTGGACCATTTAAAGCGCCTTGAGCAGCCACATATACAATATCAGGATTTGTAGGATGAATGATTATTCTGGCTATTTGTCTGGTTTTATCTAATCCTATTTTTGTCCAGGTTCTACCTGCGTCAGTTGATTTGTAAACGCCATCACCATAAGAAGTCATGACACCTCTGGGCGCATGTTCGCCCATTCCACAATACACGATGTTTGGATTAGAGGCAGAAACAGCTACAGCGCCGACGGACCCGGTTTTAAAAAATCCATCGGAAATATTTAACCAATTATGACCTGCATCACTGGTTTTCCATAATCCCCCGCCCGTTTTGCCCATATAATAGGTGAGTGGGTCATTTGAAACGCCTGTTGCAGTAACCGACCGTCCCCCTCTAAATGGACCAATATTTCTCCATTTAACAGGATTAAAATAAACTTCCTCTTCAAATGGACTCAGTTTATTTGTCGCTTTCTGGGCGTTAAGCATTATTACAGAAGATACGCAGAATAATAACAGCAGCTTAATTCTTAAGAACATATATAAAAGGTTTAGTTCGGTACAATGTAAAAATTATAATATATAAACAATTTAGTTAAAAAATGACAGTGAGGTACTCTTTCACCGTTTTTTTTTAATTTCTTTCAAGGATTTAAATGTAAATAATAATACTATATGATACCTTTTAATCTGATAGGAAGAGGCATAATTTTTAACTGTCAGACAAGCTTAATGGATTTAGTATGTACACTCTCATCTTAGTGAAAAAAAAAGAGCCATCAAATGATGGCTCTTTTCTCTATGTGTAAGTTAGGGTAAAGAATTAATCTTCTACCTCTCTTTTTCTATCTTCCATGTAAACAGCTTTTAAAACCTCAAATCTACGAGTGATAGAGGGTTTAACAAATTCTTGTCTTCTGCGCAATTCTTTCATCACTTGGGAATCTCTATATTTCCTTTTGTACCTTTTTAAAGCACGGTCGATACTTTCGTTATCTTTTACATCAATAATCAGCATAAGGTTTTGAAGATTTAATCGTTTAAGTTAAAAAATAGAGCGGATGACAAGATTCGAACCTGCGACCTCAACCTTGGCAAGGTTGCGCTCTACCAACTGAGCTACATCCGCGAAATGTAATTTGTTAGGGACGTTTCCCAAACGCGTGCGCAAATATAGCAGTTTATTTACTTTTTACAATTATTTCTTTAAAAAAATGTTTTTTATCTAATAAATAGCATTTTATTACTTTCTCGTTATTTTTGTAAAAATTTCTATTCAATGTCATATAAACTGCAATTCCAAATTCACTACTACACCAAAACTGGAGAAAATTTATACATAAAATTCTGTAGAAGCATTAATGAGGAAATAAAATATCTGCCAATAAATTATTTAGGAAACGGTTTCTGGGGAAATTCATTTGATTTTTCAGAGGAAGATCTTGATTTTCAATATAGTTATGTTGTGAAAAATAATCTTCTTCATATTAAAAAAGATGAAGGTGTTTTGCAACGATCTTTTTTAAGAAGCGATGTATCTTCTGACTTTTTCTTTATCAGAGATTTTTGGATGGACAAAGGAAGCGCGGAAAATGCTTTTTTTACCGATGCGTTTGCAGGTTTGGTATTACCTCAAACCAGTCAATTGCCTGAAGCGTTGAATAAAAATGATTTTATTCAACTGACATTTCATCTAAAAGTTCCTTTTTGTTACAAGGGTGCCCAACTCATGGTTTTAGGAAATCATGAAAAACTTGGAGATTGGCAATCTTTAAATGGTCTTAAATTATCCAATAAGTTGGATAATAATGAATGGGTGGGAACGGTTTTTTTCAGCATTTTTCCCGTGAATCTTGAATATAAATATGTTTGGTTGCATCCTGATAATAATATCACTTTCGAGGGTGGCGAAAACAGGCATTTGAGAGACTTAAAACCAATTCATTCAAGGGTTAATATCTTATTAAATGATTTACATTTTAATTACCCAACACCTTATTGGAAAGGTGCCGGCGTGGCCATTCCCGTTTTTTCCCTTAGAAGTAATCAAAGTCTCGGCGTTGGGGAATTTCATGATTTAATGCTGTTTTCAGATTGGGCTGCTCAATCTGGTCTCAAAATGATTCAAATCTTGCCCATCAATGATACCCAATCTTCACAAACCTGGACTGATTCTTATCCTTATGCTGCCATATCCGTTTTTGCCCTCCATCCACTTTATTTGCATATTGAAAGTATTTCCGGTTGGGCAAATATCGTTACGCCTGAGGAGTTAGATAATATCAGAAGAGATTTAAATGAATTGGATGCCGTCGATTACGAGCGGGTGCTTACTTGTAAACTTGATTTGGCAAAGAAAATATTTAGCAATCAATGGCATCAATTAAAAGATGACCCCGAGTATATCAGATTTTTCAATGAAAATGAAAATTGGTTATCGTCTTACGCCCTTTTTTCCTTTTTCAGAGACAAGTATAAGACCGTTGATTTTACAAAATGGGGTAATTACGCCGATTTTAATCCTATATTTCTTACAGATTTTATTCATCCGGCCAATGACCATTTTTTAGATATTGCCTTTTATTTTTTCCTGCAATTTAACTTAGATAAACAATTATTAAATGCCTCCAAATATGCTAAAAGCAAAGGGGTAATTCTAAAAGGTGATTTGCCTATCGGGATTTTCAAACATAGCACCGATGCCTGGATTTCTCCGCATCTCTTTAATATGGATGGTCAGGCAGGCGCTCCGCCAGACCCTTTTTCGGCTACAGGGCAAAATTGGGGTTTCCCAACGTATAACTGGTCCGAAATGGCGAAAGATGATTATGCCTGGTGGAAAAATAGAATGATTATTTTAGCAAAATATTTTAGTGCGTATAGAATTGATCATATTTTAGGCTTTTTTAGGATTTGGGAGATTCCTGCTAATCAGGTAGATGGTTTATTGGGTGTTTTTAATCCAGCCATTCCTTTGGTCATTCAAGATTTTATTAACTATGGCATACCATTCGATGAAAATAGATTTTGTAAACCCTACTTAACCATTGAATTATTAACCTCTTTGTTTTCTAAAGAAATTGATGAAATGCTGTCTGTTTTTTTTGACGTAGAGGAAAATGGTTTGTATTCTTTTAAGTCACATTTAGCTTGTCAAAAAGATTTAGAGGAATTTTTGAATTCATCGGCTGGAAGAAAATATGTCTCATGTAAGAATATACTTTTCAGCCTCGTTTGTGATGTTTTGTTTATAAAGGATAAACATCAGGAGCATGCGTTTCATCCCAGGATAAATTTAATGGATACTTATTCCTTTGCATTTATAAATGATTACACGCAACACAATATAAGACGCCTCCATGATTTTTATTTTTATCAGATGCAGGATGATTTTTGGAGAGAAAAGGCGATGGAAAAATTGCCGGCCATTAAGGAAGCCACTAACATGTTGATTTGTGGTGAAGATTTAGGCATGGTGCCAGCTTGTGTTTCAGGGGTAATGAAAGAATTGGGTTTACTCACTCTTGAGATACAAAGAATGAGTAAAAATCCTTCTACGCCCTATTTGCAAGAAAAAGATATTCCCTTTTTATCCGTTGTAAGTCCTTCAACGCATGATATGTCACCGATAAGATGTTGGTGGGACGAATCAGATAGAGATCAAATTCAATACTTTTATCAGTCCCAACTCGGGGGTGAAAATCAAGCGCCGGTCACCTGTACACCAGCATTAGTTGAGAAGGTAATCGATTTGCATTTAAGTTGGCCATCCCTTTGGGCCGTTTTTCCTCTGCAGGATTTGTTAGGAATGGACGAATTACTTAGAAATCCTAATCCTGCAATGGAACGAATTAACGTTCCAGCTAATCCCAAAAATTACTGGCATTACAGAATGCATTTGAAAATGGAGGATTTATTAAAGAGAACTGATTTTTCCGAGAAATTGAAAAGGAAAATTAGTTTTTTCAGAGATTTATAGGTATATTCATTTCATTATTATTGTTACACAAATGAAAAGTAAGATCTATTGCTTGTTTATGATGCTTGGATATTTTATTGACCTTGTAGGTCAGGTCAATCCATGTAATCAAGTAATAATTCCTGCTGATTCTACTGGAATTTTTGCGTTTTCAGGGTATAATGTTAAAAAGGGCATTGTTGACAGTCTTTGTTTACATATTCCGGTAGAATATTCCTTTGCTGTTAAAATTCCTAAAAGCCTGCCATCCTTACCGATAGGTAAATCATTGCAACATTTACCTGTCACACTTAAATATTCTTGTTATCCCGTTGACTGCCATTTTAAACAAAATGAAACAGGATGTATAACATTGAAAGGTAAGTTAGATGAATCTTATGGTTATGATGTGCTAAAAATGAGGTTAGATGTTCCGGATAGTATGAAATTGGGATTAAATGAATTTGGATTTTTTGTAAGACCCATTTCAAGCACGGCCTGCAAGACGTCCTCTATTCATAGTTTAGGTGCCACAAGATTAAAGATAAATGCGTTCCCAAATCCATTTACCGATTATCTTCAAATTCATATTTTGACTGAGTTAAGTGGAATATTTGATTTACGCCTTTATGATATATATGGCAGATTAGTAGAAAGGAGAAGAATCAATTTAAATCCAGGCAATAATCGATTTGAGTTTCCTACAAAAGATATTCCTTCGGGTGTTTATGCCTGTAGTTTGACAGACGG
>CAMDWC010000113.1 GCA_945878825.1 Haliscomenobacter hydrossis DSM 1100 | reverse complement strand
GTAATATCGCCTAATTGCTCTGTTCGATTAGAACCTCTGGCAATAATTCGGTTATCACATACTACTACGGCGCCAACGGGAACCTCCCCGTTTTCAGCGGCGAAGGTAGCTTCTCTGAAAGCTTCCTTCATGAAATAATCATCGCTATGGATACTTAACATCATTATTTTTATAAAATTCAACGAAAATATACAATTTCCTTTTGCATTTGCTATCATTTACCTAATTTTGCAAATGGAAACACAAAAAATTATATCCGATAGCAAATTTTTGGGCGAAGCACTCACCTTTGATGACGTACTTTTAGTCCCAGATTACAGTGAAGTATTGCCCCGCGAAGTTGATATATCGAGTTACCTAACCAGGGAGGTAAAATTAAATGTCCCTATTGTATCTGCGGCGATGGATTCAGTCACCGATGCGCGTTTAGCCATAGCCATCGCAAGACAGGGAGGTATTGGCATTATACACAAAAATCTTTCCATTGCCGGTCAGGCAGAGCAAGTTCGCATTGTAAAAAGGTCTGAAAGTGGCATGATCATAGATCCCGTGACTATTAGCCCGGAAGCAACATTGAAAGAAGCCCTCGATTTAATGAATAAATTTAAAATCGGAGGTATCCCTGTAGTTGATACTCAAAAGAGATTAGTCGGTATTTTGACTAACCGAGATTTGCGTTTTGAGAAAAGATTAGATAGACCAGTAAAAGATATTATGACCAGTAAAAATCTGGTCACAGCGGCAGCAGGTACAACTTTCGAGGAAGCGAGGACTATTCTTCAGCAAAATAAAATTGAAAAATTACCCGTCGTTGATAATCAAAAGGTATTAATTGGATTAATTACTTTTCGCGATATCATGCAGGTGCAGAACTATCCTTTAGCTTGTAAAGATTCTTTGGGCCGATTGATCGTTGGTGGTGCTATCGGCGTTACGAATGATATGTTGGAAAGAGTTGAGGCACTCGTTGCCGTTGGTGTCGATGTCATTGCCATAGACACTGCGCATGGCCATTCTGCGGGCGTCCTTCGTGCCATAAAGTTGGTTAAAGAAAAATTTCCCGATTTACAAGTCATTGGTGGAAACGTGGCAACAGGTGCTGGTGCATTAGCTCTGGTTGAAGCCGGTGCCGATGGGGTCAAAGTGGGTGTTGGCCCCGGAAGTATTTGTACCACGCGCATTGTAGCAGGTGTTGGTGTACCCCAGTTATCAGCTATTTTTAATGCTTATCAGGCAATAAAACATACGGGTGTTCCCGTTATTGGTGATGGAGGCATTCGATATACCGGCGATATTGTCAAGGCACTGGCTGCCGGCGCAAGCACTATCATGGCGGGTGGATTATTTGCCGGAGTGGAAGAATCACCAGGTGAAACCATCATTTTGGAAGGGAGGAAGTTCAAGGTTTACCGCGGTATGGGCTCACTAGGTGCTATGGCCGTTGGTTCTAAAGATCGTTATTTTCAAGACGTGGAAGATGATATAAAAAAATTGGTGCCGGAAGGTATTGAAGGACAAGTACCCTTTAAAGGATTTCTTTCGGAGGTTATGGTTCAATATATTGGTGGGCTGAGAGCAGGTATGGGGTATTGCGGTGCTGAAAATGTGCCGGCATTACAACAAAAAGCGCAATTTGTAAAAATTACCGCAGCCGGAATACAAGAAAGCCACCCTCACAATGTGGTTATCACCAGAGAGGCGCCCAACTACAGCAGAAGATAAATAATAAGTATTTTAACCTTAATCTTTACTATGCTTCGAATCATTGGTTTTCTATTTTTTGCCTCTTTTTTTTCATTAAAAGGCCAAAACTTAGATTTTAAATATATTGATAAGGTATATGTTCCTACCATTAAATCTGTTACTTTCCATCCTCAAGGCATGGGTATTGCAGCGCCTGTCTCGGACGTCGATGGAAATATTCCGCTCTTATTGACCTTTGACGAACTTACTAGTGATGTAAAACGATTTTCTTACAAACTCGTTCATTGTGACTTTGATTGGCGTCCCTCAGAGTTAATGGAAATGGAATATATTAATGGTTATCCGGAAGACAATATTCAGCAATACTCCTTTTCTTCAAAGACTACTTTAGCCTATGTTCACTATGAATTAACGCTGCCTAACAGAGGCACAAGATGGACGAAATCGGGTAATTATTTACTGATTGTTTACGAGGATGAGAACGAAAAATTCCCAGTTATCACCAAAAGATTCGTTGTAGTAAATAATTTAGTTCAAATAGAACCCAGGTTGGTTATTCCTGCAAATGCCTCTCTTTACAGAACGCACCAGGAGTTAGATTTTGTGGTGAATCATCCAAAATTATTGATTCGTCAACCCGCCCAGGAGATAAAAGCATCTGTAGTACAAAACGGACAATGGAATAATGCCGTCACAGGCATTTCGCCTTTCAGTTTCAGAAATCAGCAAATCATCTTTGATTATCAGGGAAAGATCGTTTTTCCAGGAGGAAAAGAGTTCAGACCACTCGATTTACGATCTTTGTGGCAAAGAACGGGCCAAATGGCTGACTTAATAAGAACCAGAACAGCTACTGAGGTGATACTTTTCAAGGATAAATTAAGAGGAGAAGAACCTTATTTCCAAAATAGAGATATTAATGGGCAGTTTTTTATTGAAACGCAAGACCAGAATAATCAGTTAGCTGCTGATTATGCACAGGTGCTTTTCAACCTTTACACCGTCGAACCAATCTACGATAAAGACATTTTTCTATTAGGTTCTTTCAATGACTGGTCACCCTCGCCCGAATACAAAATGATTTTTAGTCCTGAAGAAAAAGGATATATACTAAAAAAGCCGATGAAACAGGGTTTTTATGATTATACCTTTGCGACCCAGGCTAAGAAAGAGGAAAAGTTAGATTTTATGGAAACAGAAGGTAGTTGGTATGAAACTGAAAATGAATATCAAATATTCATTTATTACAGACCCTTTGGTGCAAGATACGACGAAGTGATCGGCTACCAGGTGTTCAATTCCAGGCTATAGCCTAACTTTTATTTTCTGTTTATCCATAAAATAATCCTTTTCATATAATATTTAAAGCTGCCAACCGATGGATTATCTAAGTTTGCATCTTAATATAAACCGCCCACGAAATGTTATTTTTACGTTTTTCATTTATTCTTTTGCTTTTTAGCAGCCTTACCCTGGTAAAGGCTCAAAATCGTTGGTCATTACAAAAATGTGTGACCTACGCTACTGAAAATAGTTTAGCTATAAAGCAGTCTATAGCTCAAATTCGCAATGCCGAATTGACGCTCAAGCAAAATCACCTATCAAGATTACCCAATTTAAATGCTGGAGTGAGCGGTGGTTATCAATTTGGTAGAACCATTGACCCTACCACGAACAGTTTTGCTTTAGAAGGTATTGGATTTAACAGTTATTCCTTAAATACAGGCATTCAGGTATTTGGTGGTGGCATTATTAAACACAATATACTACGAAGCAAATATGAGCTGGAAGCAGGTAAATTAGAAGCTCAAGCCACAGAAAATAACCTGGGTTTGCAGGTTGCTGCGGCTTACTTGAATGTGCTTTTAGCCGATGAACAATTGGTCATAGCTAAAACGAGATTATTCCAGTCTCAAAATCAACTTAATCAAATTAATCGCTTTATTGAAGTGGGTGCGAGGCCAATCAATGAAAGATATGATTTTGAAGCTGCCTTAGCCTTAGATCAGCAAGCCCTTATTGAGGCGGAGAATTTTCTTATTAGATCTAATTTAATCTTGAGGCAGTTTTTGCTTATTCCCGATGGAACGCCTTTTGACATAGAAAAACCTGAAATCAAAGTTCCCGAAGACGCAGATGTTGACGGTATTTCAGCCAATGAATTATTCATTGGAGCCGTTGATATTTTGCCTCAGGTTAAAGCGGCAGAAAAACGTTTGCAGGCAGCTAATATTGGGATTTTACAAGCACAGGCTAATTTATTACCTACCCTTTCCCTTTTTGCCAGTCTTCGATCCAATTTTTCAAACCAGGCAAGGACAATCACAGGCTTTAATGTTACTAAAGTTAAACAAAATGTGTTTATTAACAATATACCCGTAGCGTTGGAGATAGAACAAAATGTGCCTACCTTTGCCAAAAAAGAATACTTCGATCAAGTCAGTGAAAATTTTGGACAAAGTCTTGGATTACAACTTAATATTCCCATTTATAACAACCGTCAGGTGAAGATCAATATTGAACGGGCGAAACTGGGGGTCATTTCTAATGAAGTAGCTAAAGAGCAGGCCCGCCAACAGTTACGCACTGAAATAGAGCAGACCCTCACAGCGGTAAGAGCATCTCAAAGAACTTTACAAGCAGCTAATTTGTCATTAAAAGCGGCTACAGCTGCCTTTGAAAATGCACAAAAAAGATATGAACTTGGCGCCATTAATTCATTGGAATTAAACACGGCAAGAACCAATATGGAAAGAGCCAAATCAGATAGAATCCGTTCCAGATTTCAACATTTATTTAACCTAAAACAAGTAGATTTTTATCAGGGAAAACCTATCACCCTTGATTAATTAACTACAAAAGGAAAACTCACCCATCATGATTAATAAGAAAAGAAAAAACCTTTGGATTTACGTTTCGGGCGCTATAGTTATCGCTTTAATCGCCTTCGCTTATTTTAAAGGAAAAAACAGAAAGGAAGGTGACAAAGTAGCCTTGGAAACAGCTCAAATGAGAACCATTGAGGAAAGAGTTTCCGCGAGTGGTCGTATATTCCCTATTGTTGAAGTAAAAATAAGTTCCGACGTATCAGGCGAAGTCGTTGAACTTTACGTGCAGGAGGGTGATTCCGTTGTTCAGGGTCAAGTGCTTGCCAAAATTAATCCGGATGCTTACGTTTCTCAGGTTGAACGTGGTGTTGCCTTTGTCAATAGTTCAAAAGCTCAGGCTGCCAATAGTCGCTCTCAGATTGAAAATATTAAAGCTCAGAAAGAGCAGATTGTGGCTCAATTGGATAATGCCCGGGAAATTCATAAAAGAAATGAAAAACTTTTTAAAGATGGCGTTATTTCCAATGCAGATTTTCAATCTTCACAGTCTAACTTGAGGTCTTTGGAGGCTAATTTGCGCGCATCTGATGCAGGCATCAGATCTTCTCAAGATGCCGCAAGGGGTGCAGACTTCTCCGTAGCTAGTGCAGAAGCAAGTTTAAAAGAGTTAAGAACCAGTTTAAACAGAACAACTATCCTTGCGCCAGAAAGTGGCATTATCTCTTTATTAAATATTGAAAAAGGCGAAAGGGTTGTCGGTACTATTCAAATGACAGGTACTGAAATTATGCGCATCGCTAATCTAAATGCCATGGAGGTAAGGGTTGATGTAAGTGAAAATGATATTCCCAGAGTGAAATTAAACGACGAAGTTTCTGTAGAAGTCGATGCCTATCTAGGTAGAAAATTTGTAGGTCGGGTAAGTCAAATTGCCAATTCTTCTAAAAATTCAGCTTCAATGGGTGGAGCAGCACTAGCTACTGATCAGGTAACGAATTTTGAAGTAAGAATTAAAATTGATCCACAGTCTTATGCCGATTTGGTTACTTCTCAACGAAAATATCCTTTCCGTCCCGGTATGTCTGCGGCCGTTGAAATTAAGACAACCATCAAAGAAAATATCCTTACCGTTCCCATTCAATCTGTTACTACCCGAGAAAAAGAAGGCCTGGCTAAAAAGGAAACGAAAACAAATGGTAACAATGAAGCCGCTAACAAAAAGATAGACGAATTGCGGGAAGTTGTTTTTGTATATGAAAAAGGAGATACTATTCAAATGATGGAGGTTAAAACGGGCATTCAAGATGACTCCTATATAGAAATTCTTACTGGTCTAAAGAAGGGCGCTAAAGTGGTGTCAGCTCCTTATTCATTGATATTTAAGAAGTTAAAACAAGGAGATAAAGTTATTGTTGTAAAAGAAGAAGAACTCTTTACTGTTGAAAAATAACCCATTATTGTAGTTTGGCACCTATGTTAAAGTCAAACGCTCTCGTAATATTTGTAAAAAATGCCAGGCTCGGTCATGTCAAAACCCGCCTGGCATATTCTTTAGGGGAAGAAAAAGCGTTATCTATTTACTTAGCCTTGTGTGAGCGGGTACGAAATGTTAGTCTTGCCTTTTCCGGAAATTGCTATGTGTATTACAGTGAATACATACCTTCAGAACCTGATGTATGGGATTACGATTTTTTTATAAAAAGGAAACAACATGCTGGTTCTGATCTGGGACTTAGAATGAAAACTGCCTTTGACGAGCTATTACCAATTCACTCTTCTGTTAGATTAATTGGAACCGATATTCCTCATTTGTCCACCGATTTACTTGAGGAATCCATTCTCTCTTTGAAAGCCGCCGACGTTGTGTTGGGACCTTCTGATGACGGTGGCTACTATTTAATTGGTATGAAAAAACCAAATGATTATCTATTTTATGATATGACCTGGAGTGTCGATAGCGTATTGAGTGAGACTATTCAAAGGATAGGTATGAAAAACAAGACTTACCACCTCCTCAAAAAGCTACCCGACGTAGATACGGCAGAAGATTGGGAAAGGCACGGTTGGTTCTAATCTCTTTATGCTTTATTTTCTTTTTCTTTAATCAGCAAGACTTTACCCACTTTTCTCGTTTTATCAAAGTCATTCTCCATAATTTCCTGCCAGTATCCATCCAGACTTTTTGTCCATATATCCCCTTTGAAACGAAGTTGATATTTTCTAAAAAAGGTGTTTTCTGACGTTTCCGGCGATTTAACGATGGCAGTTTCCTCGATAATAAAAGAAAGATCTTGAAAAAGATATCCACTAATATCCATCTCCACTTTTCTTTTGTCCGGCGTAACCAAGTAACTCCTTCCTGTTATTTTTCGTCCATCTATACGGAGAAAAATTTCAAATGGATACCCAGATTCATTTTGAATACCATAAGTATATTTACCCTTCCAGGAGCCTTCTAAAAAGGCTTGCCCATAAATATTTCCAGATAGAAATAAAAAAGTGGCTATAAAAAGAATAAAATTATACTTACTAAAATACTTCATAATGAGATATCAATAATTTTTTTTCCACAATTAAAACACAAAGCACCAAAATACTGTTTTTAACCTACATTTGCTATTAGAAATTAATCACAAAAAAATAAAAACAATGTACCCAGCAGAATTAGTTCGTCCCATGTCAGAGGAATTAACCCGCAATGGCTTTATAGGTTTGACAACACCTGAACAGGTTACCGAGTTACTTGAAAAAAACGAAGGTACGGTATTACTCGTCGTAAATTCAGTTTGTGGATGTGCCGCAGCTAATGCAAGACCAGGAGCCAGATTGGCCGTTCAGAACGCTAAAAAACCTAATACTTTAGCGACAGTTTTTGCCGGTGTTGACGGTGATGCTGTTTCGACGGCCAGAGACTTTTTACTCCCTTACCCCGCTTCTTCTCCGTCTATTGCTTTATTCAAAGATGGAAAATTGGTACATTTTTTAGAAAGGCACCATATAGAAGGTAGGTCAGCAAATCTTATAGCTGATAATTTAAAAATGGCGTTCGATCATTTTTGTTAATTTAATGGGTAGATTAAGGAGCTAAACGCTCCTTAATCCACTCGTTATTATCTTTCCGATACACTATTCTATCGTGTAATCTACTTCGTCGACCTTGCCAAAATTCTATTTTATCAGGCACTATAACATATCCTCCCCAGGCGATGGGTCTAGGAACGTTGCTGCCTTCTGGAAATTTTTGCTTTAATTCCTCGAATTTTTCCTCCAGAAATTTTCTGTTAGGTACTTTTCTTGATTGAGGAGAGGCTATCGCACCTAACTGACTCATATAAGGTCTTTGCGAAAAATAGCTGTCATTTGAGACATTGCTCAATTTTTCAATTTTACCTTCTATTCTAACTTGCCTCTGCAGCGGAAGCCAATTAAAAACAACCGATACAAAAGGATTTTCAGCCATATCTGAACCCTTCGCACTTTCGTAATTGGTAAAAAATTCAAATCCGTCATCGGATAATCCTTTTAACAAGACGACCCTTGCCGCTGGCTTTCCTGAGGGCTGAACGGTCGCCAGAACCATAGCATTAGGTTCGGGAACCACGGCAAGCAACGTTTCCTCGAACCAAATTGAAAACTGCTTTATCGGATGATCCTCTGTACCTGATTCGTCGAGCGTATGTGAGGTATAATCTTCTCTTAGGGACGCCAATTTCGCTGAAATTTCCTTCATATTTACTTTTTTTGCTGACTTCCGAAAACTTTTTTCAATAAATCAGAGGTTCTGGCTGACACTTCTGTACGAATCTTTTTCTCTTTAACCTGAACGAGAGAAAACATACCATCGATTGATTTTCCAGTAACATATTTGTCTAATTCAGGATTGACTTTCTGAATAAGAGGTATTTTATTGTAGGCAGTAACTGCATCTCTCCAATAGGTTCTTGCATTTACTTCATCGAGCGCTTTAGCAATCACAGGTAAAAATTTAGCCGTTAACGCGGTATCTGTTTTAGACTCTAGAAACCTGGTGGCGGCGTCATCATTTCCCTTTAACAGCCCAATAGCATCTTGAAAAGAGATTTCTTTAATAGCTTGTAAAAAAATAGGTCCAGCCTCTTTAGCGGCTAATTCAGCTGCTCTATTGATACGCAAAACCAGTTCAGCTTCCACTTTATTAAAACCGGGGATGTTTTTAAGTTTATCTGTCACTTTTTTAGCTTCTTCAGGAAGCAAAATTTTATATATGCTTGCATGATAACCATCAGCTGCCGATAAACTTTTAACCGCCTCGCCCACACCGAGCTCAAGCGCTTCTTTTAAGGCATTACCTACTTCCTGATTAGTTAAAGGGACTCCCGCTGTTTTACCAAGCCCAGATTTAGCCTTATCCAGAATACTTTTAAGGTTTTGACCGTCAACGTTAGAACTAACCGCAATGAATAAAATAATTAAATAAAAAAAATGACTGATTTTCATGGTTAATTTGTTTAATACTATTAACGTAATTAAGTAGAAAAATGGTTTACTTTGATAAATAAATTTTAACCTAAATACTTTTTAGTAATGTCAAAAGGGGCGAATTGGATAACGATGCTTATTTTACCAACCTTTTTATTTGTGAATATTATGGAGGCCCAAAAACTAAGACCCAGAGAATATGGCATACCCTTTGGCATTTTACCTACCGGGCCTAAAAATGCTATTCAGGATGTTTCCGGGGTTTTGGTTGGACATGTTACCATGGACAACGGTCAGCAAATTCATACGGGCGTAACCGCCATACTACCGCATGGAGGAAATATTTTTCAAAAAAAAGTACCCGCAGCCATTTATATCGCCAATGGATTTGGAAAATTGGCAGGATATTCACAAGTTAAAGAATTGGGAAATATTGAATCTCCCATTATATTAACCAATACCTTACAGGTATCAACGGGCATTGAAGCTATTATTACCCATACCTTGCATCAAGCTGGCAATGAAAATATCGGTTCAGTCAATGCGGTCGTCGGAGAAACGAATGACGGCAATTTAAATGATATTCGAGGAAGACATCTACAAATTTCGCATTTCCTGGAAGCCATAAACAAAGCCGATGATAAAACTATGCTGGAGGGAAACGTTGGTGCGGGAACAGGGACAGTTTGTTTTGGTTACAAAGGTGGAATAGGTACAGCATCCCGACTGCTGCCCTCTTCATTAGGCGGCTACACTGTGGGGGTTCTTTCTCAAACCAATTTTGGTGGTGTCCTCACTATTTCTGGTGTTCCCATTGGACAGGAACTGGGCAAATATTATCTGCAAGATGCTTTAGCAAAAAGTGATGGCTCATGTATGATTGTCGTTGCAACAGA
>CAMDWC010000112.1 GCA_945878825.1 Haliscomenobacter hydrossis DSM 1100 | reverse complement strand
ATTTAGCCGTAATTTTTAAACTCGGTTAACATTCTGATTACGCTCTCTTTAGCGGTTCCTACTATACGGGCCAGATCTTCTCTTAGCACATGAAAGGACTTATTATCCTCTTTTTGGCTCAATAAAAGAAGGGCATCTGCCACTCTTTTTCTTACAGAATTATAGGCAAGATTTAATAATTGTTCTTCTTTTTGTGCAATATTATTAGCCAGCATTTTAATCATTTGGGAGGAAACGTCCCTATTTGCCTGAATGAGTAATAAAAATTTTATGGATACTATTTTCACCAAGACAAAACCACCTGAACAGGTTGATGATCAGAGGGATATCTCTTTTCAAAAGAATCGGTTAAAACACCATATTTTTCGATATTAAAATACTTTCCTAAAAATATATAATCGATCCGCCTATTCAACTCAGCATTCCAATTAAAACTGTTAAAGGTACCAACCGGCCCATAGGGTGCTTGTTTTGAGTGTGTGAAACTATCTCTATACCCCACATCGTTTAAAATTTTAACCGCATCGGATTCAGGCAAAGAATTAAAATCACCCATGATAATAACAGGTAAACCTTTACTAATTTCCGTTGCCTTTTGGTGCATTAACTTGGCAGATTCCAATCTGGCAACTACCCCTTCATGATCAAAATGAGCGTTAAAAACATAGAATAATTTACCATTTTGCTTATCCTTACATTTCGCCCAGGTACAAATACGTTTGCAACATTTGGCGTCCCAACCCATTGTTGGTTCACCGGGTGTGGTACTTAACCAAAAATTACCCGATTGAACAACCTCTACCCTACTCTTCTTATAAAATAAAGCTGCAAATTCACCTGCCAGCTTACCATCATCCCGACCTACACCTATCCAGCCATATTCAGACAAGGCTTCCAAATCTTGTATTTGATTATACAAAACCTCCTGAGTACCATATATATCCCAATCATGAAATTGAATTAAGCCTTTGACTAAGTTCACTCTATTTGGCCAGGCGTTTATGCCATCCTGAGGATTATTATAACGTAAATTGTAGGTCGCCACAATAAGTTTATCTGCCTTTTGCGCAACCACTATTTCTTGAAAGCCTAAAAAAAGAAACAAGGCAATGAAGCATTTATTATACATAGTTTAGGATTTTAACGGATAAAGAGTTTATTTAATACATAGGTTCAAGGGTAAAGCCAGCCTGACGAAGCAATGAGATAACCCCCATTTCGCCGGGCAGATGACCTGCCCCAACGGCAAATAAAGTAGGCTTATTCCTCATTAATTCAATGATAGGAGCCACCCATCTTTTATTTCTTCTGAACAACAATAAATCCTTGAATTGATCCATTCCAGCGTCATCCTGCATCATTTTCTCCATTTCCTGAATATCCTGGTTTTTATAAATAGCAGCTAACTCGTCCATCATAGAAACCCCTGAATCCTTTTGAATAATTTGCTCCAACAACATTTCTGCTTGCACCCGATAAGGAATACTATCAAAAATACTCATCTGAAAGGCGATGGTTTCCAGGCCTTTAATGTCCAGATTTTTATTTTGCGCCAAGGTCAAAAATTCCATTTCATAGGACTTCAAATCACCGCCATTCATTCCCATTCCGTTTGGGTCTAAACTGGAAAGAAGCATAGGTTTTAATTTTTCAAGAATTTGAAAAGGAAGGCCCATATTGTTGAAATGTGAAGACACTTTATCATATTCTTCCGCAGAGTAAAGCATGGAAAGCGTTGTATCATTTCTCATAAAACCTTGCATCATCAGAGGCATAAGTTGAGAAATATCATCCATGGCAGATAAATCGACTTCAAAAACCATAGATTTTACATTACCAATAGCCTTTTCAACCGACGGAAGAAGAAAATAGTCCTTTTTACCTATTAAGTGGATGGTCCCATATAGATAGGAATCAGCTGGCAAGGTTCTTCCACTAATCTTCCAGAGGAGTGATTTTTCACTGGGTGCTTGACCCAGTAATTGTAACTGAATGAACAGGAGGGATATAAGAGGAAAACAACGAAGGAACATAAGACTCATTTTAAGCTTTAATGATGAATATCAAATTCTTTTAATATACTAAATAAAACGAGATGAATATCTAAAAAAGTCAAAATGGATTTATCTGGTCTGAATTTTTTAAATAAGGGCATCGTTAACAAATTTTCAGGTGCCGCTACAGCTATAAACACATCATTTTCAACAAAAGAAAAAAAGAGAGCCCTTCCCATTTTTTTATAAAATCTAATCATAACGTCTTTAATGTCCTCTGATAAAATAGAAGACGCAGGGGTATCAGGTGAGGCATAAGTAGCAAAAGATTCTTTAAAAAGGGCATTACTCTGCTCGTCGTCTTTATTTTCTGCACCTAACCAGGTGAATTTTCTGATAGCTTTATATACCTCTTGTTTTTCTTTACGACTCCAGATAATAGCCGCACCTGAAGTTTTAAAGGGTAATTTACCATGGATAAAAAAACCATTAAATTGCGGTTTTAATTGACCATCGATATTTGAAGTCACCGATACACGGAGCTTACTTAAGGCGAAGGAAACCTCCCCAATATTCCCCGTCATTAATCCGTTTCCCTCATAATTCGTCGCATTTTCAGAAAAAAAACCACTTTCCATGTATATTTTACTATCAATACATTGATCTCCACGAAAAGATAAGTTCATTATTTCAGGCGTCTGCATAAAATATCTCATCATCAATGAAGTCAAAGAATACTGACAGGCCAGCTTAAAATTTAACCACATAGAAGCAACGTAATAAAAACCATATAAACTACCACCTATAAACAAAAGGGTGAGAACAAAAAGACCTAAGAATACTTGGAGAAGAAGCCCCAAAATAAAAATTCCACACAAAATACCCAGCAGGCGAATGATATGAAAACGATGTTTATTGAGTTGAGATAAAACAGGAACTATTTCATCTTGATAAAAAATTTGAAATTGGGCGCCTGAAAATGGAATCATAAGATGGTCAAATTAATAGCCAAAATTCAAATCTGCAATGAGAGAAATATCCTTTACCTCCTTTTCAAACCATTTTAATGGCGCACTATTCTTGTCCCCTGTACTGGTATCACATTTAAAAAAAACATAATATAACTGTAAATCCTCCCCTAACAAAGTCAGCAACTGGTCTAATCTCGCCTGCCCTTGAATAGGTTGTTGGTAAGGATAAATCATTCTCCAGATATAATAGGCCTCGTCGTGCCAGGTAATGATTTTTACTAAAGAAGGAACAGCGCCTCTTTTCTCCATAAACTGAGCGGCGAGAATACTGTGATGTTTACTCCAATCACGGGGAGAGCCCTTTGGTTCAATGAATTTGAATGTATCATGAATAATAGCAACTAATCTAAGGAGGGCGCGATGCTCGAAAGAGAGATTAACTTTGTCGATATTATCGAGCACCTCTCTTACGTGTTTATAAACTTCCCCTTCCGGATGACCATAGCGGGGCAAGCCCCAACGGAGACCAGCCAGCACTTCTGGTATAGCCAAAAGATCTACTTCTTCCTTATTTTCAGGTTTTAAAATATCCAGTAAATCAAGATAGAATGCAGTCATAAACAGAGGTAAAGTGTCTCAATATAAAATAAAAAAAAAGAACTTTAGGAAGATTGAATGGGTATGTTTGCTTTCACAAACGAAATAAAGGTTTATCTGTCATAAATACAAACGGAACATGAATAAAAAGAGTTTTTTAAGGGCTTTATTTACTATGCTCAAAGATTTACAATCTTTATTCTTCCCACCTATTTGTTTAGCTTGCAAGGGTCCTGTAGCTGGTGAAGACACCTTAATGTGCGCTACCTGTCAAGCCAATTTACCCTTTACCACCCACCATCTACAAAAAGACAATCTTATGGAACAGCGATTTTGGGGCAGGATAAATGTAGACAGAGCCACGGCATTTTTACAATTTCAAAAAGGGGGAAGCGTTCAAAACCTACTTCATTTTTTAAAATATGAACATCGGGAAGATCTTGGTAAATACTTAGGTAACTGGTATGGAAGGGAATTGAGCGAAAGCGACATTTATAAAAATATAGATTACGTAATTCCTGTGCCCATACATAAGCAAAGACTAAAAAAGCGAGGTTATAATCAGATAGAACAATTTTCCCGCTGCATAGCCTTACAAATTGGAAAAGAGTATCGGGGTGATTTATTAATCAGAGTAAAAAACAGCAGTACTCAAATAAACCGGAGTAAGGAAGAGCGATTCTCCCACTTAGAGCGGGCATTTTCGTGGAAAACGCCTGGCGCTTTGGAAGGAAAACATATACTTATCATAGATGATATTATGACGACAGGCGCTACATTTGAGGCCTGTTGTTACCCCCTGAAGAATATCAACGGAGTAAAAATAAGTATATGTACCCTTGCCATTGCAGAATAATCAGGAGACTAGGGTTCCCACCTTTTCTCCGTGAATAATCTTAGTTAAGTTATCAGGATTAATGATATCAAAAACGATAATAGGTAGATTATTTTCCTGACAGAGCGTAAAAGCCGTCATATCCATAACATTTAAGCCAAGGCTAATTACCTTTTCAAAAGAAATGGCATCATACTTAGTTGCGTCAGGAAATTTCTCCGGATCGGCCGTATAGATACCATCCACCCGGGTACCTTTAAGAATGACCTCGGCATTGATTTCATTGGCTCTTAGAGCTGCGGCTGAATCTGTTGTAAAATAGGGATTTCCTGTACCCGCGGAAAAAATGACCACCCTATTTTTCTCAAGATGTCGAATACAACGTCTTCTAATATAAGGCTCAGCAATTTGATTGATACCAATAGCAGAAACGAGCCGGGTATAAACGCCCAATTTTTCGAGGGTACCTTGAATGGCCATGCCATTAATAACGGTAGCAAGCATACCCATATAATCGCCTTGCACGCGTTCTATACCAGAACTTGACGCTTGTAATCCGCGAAAAATATTTCCGCCTCCTATAACGACAGCCACTTGAACATCGAGATCAACCAACGTTTTTATTTGTAAGCCATAGTGCATTAATTTCTCAGCATCAATGCCAAATGAATTATCCCCCATCAGAGATTCACCACTTAATTTTAAAAGGACGCGTTTATATTTTTTTTCCACTTAGAGGATTTTGTTTAGTGAGCGCAAAAAAAAGGCGAACCGTAAAACGATTCGCCCTTTGAATTATCCTAAAGCTACATGCTTGAAAGCGGTAACGGTGAGATTTTTATCAATTTTCTGAAGGTATTGCTCCACAGTAACAGAATTATCTTTTACAAATTGTTGATTTAACAACGTCATTTCTTTAAAGAACTTATTCAATTTACCTAAGGCAATTTTCTCTAACATTTCTTCTGGTTTGCCTTCATTTCTGGCAATTTCCTTACCTATTTCAATTTCCTTTTCCACTAAAGAAGAGTCCACTGAATCTTTATTAACTGCGATAGGCTTCATAGCAGCGACCTGCATGGCCACATCTCTTCCGGCATCGTAGCAGGCAGGATTATCTATAGAAAGAGCAACGATAACAGCTGCACGGTTACCCATGTGAATATAAGGGCATACTTGAGCTGCCTCAAGAAACTGGTAATCAGCAACTTCAACCTTTTCACCAATCACACCAACTTGTTCTATAACTTTTTTCCCGATAGAGATAGAACCGTCAAAAGGAAGGTCCAAAAGCTCCTCTTTAGAAGCGGGAAGATTAGCGAGAGCGATATCAGCTATTTTTTTGGCTATAGCTACGAAGTCAACATTTTTAGCAACGAAATCAGTTTCGCAACTCAACTTGATAATAACACCTTTTTTACGATCATCGGAAACAGCGGCTACTACGGCACCTTCAGTTGCTTCGCGATCTGCTCTTTTTGCAGAAAGTTTCTCTCCTTTTTTACGGAGACCTTCGATGGCTTTTTCAAAATCTCCCTCTGCTTCAGTGAGAGCTTGCTTGCAATCCATCATACCTGCACCGGTCATGTCTCTTAATTTTTTGACATCGGTGGCTGAAATAGATACGCTCATTTTGTATTATGTTTGGTTTGAAAAAAGTAACCGGTTTTCAAAAATTAGACAGCTGTTGCTTCGCTTTCAGTCTTCACCTTACTACGTTCTTCAAGACCCTCCAAGATGGCATCCACCATATAATTGGTGATGATACGAATAGATTTTGAAGCGTCATCATTTCCCGGAATGGCAAAGTCAACTAAATTTGGGTCTGAATTGGTATCGACGATACCAAAGGTACGAATACCCAAACGTTGCGCTTCTGCAATAGCGATATGCTCATGAGCGATATCAACCACGAAAAGAGCTGCTGGAAGGCGACCTAAATTAGCGATACCTCCAAGAACCTTCTCCAGTTTATCCTTTTCACGGGACATCGTTAAACGTTCTTTTTTAGTAACACTTGAAAGTGTTCCATCACCAAGCATTTTCTCGAAAGATTGCATTTTCTTTATAGACTTGCGGATAGTGGAAAAGTTAGTCATCATACCTCCTAACCAGCGATCACAAACATAAGGCATACCTGCACGGCTTGCTGCTTCGGTTACAATATCTCTGGCTTGTTTTTTGGTGGCTACAAAGAGCACTTTTTTACCTGATTTTGCTAAGGCACGCATGGCATTAGCGGCGCGATCTAAACCTTCAGAGGTACGATTCAGGTCGATGATATGGATGCCTTTGCGTTCCATAAAAATATACGGAGACATTTTTGGATTCCATTTCTTTTTAAGGTGTCCAAAATGTACACCTGCATCCAGTAATTCTTTATAAGTTGGTTTATTCATTTCTTTACAAATTTGGGGATAATAAATGCTACCCTGATTTAAAGGATTAACGTTTACTGAATTGGAAGCTCTTTCTTGCTTTCGGTTTACCGTATTTCTTACGTTCAACCTCACGTGAATCACGTGTTAAGAATTTCCTTTCTTTTAGTGGTTTTCTAAAATCTGCATTTAGCTCCACTAAAGCACGGGAAATACCCATTCGGACTGCTTCTGCCTGACCTTTGAAACCGCCACCACTGACATTGACAACAACATCATACAATTTAGCAACTTCTACTTCTTCCAGCGGAGCCATGACAGAAAGTTGTACGTGTTCCTGTGGAAAATAGGCTTTATAATCCTTACCATTCACAAGAATGTTTCCTTCCCCTTTTTTTAGATAGACACGGGCTACCGAACACTTTCTTCTACCCGTTGCATTAATCATTTCCATATACGATGCTTACTAATAGCGAATTACCCGAGAACTTCAGGCTTTTGCGCTTGGTGGGGATGTTCAGCCCCGGTGTAAATAAATAATTTTTTAATCATACTTCTTCCCAAACGATTTTTGGGAAGCATACCTTTTACCGCACGTTCCACTATGTCATTTGGCTTGCGAGTTATAAGCTCCTGTGCCGTGTAGGTCTTTTGACCTCCAGGATAACCTGTGTAATGTCTGTAAACCTTGTCTCGCATCTTTTGACCAGTAAAGCGAACTTTATCTGCGTTTAACACAACAACGAAATCTCCTGCATCCGCATGAGGTGTGTAAGAAGGTTTATTTTTACCCCGAAGGATAGTAGCAATCTTTGTACAAAGGCGACCTACTATCTCTCCTTCTGCATCAATAACGTACCACTTGTGCTGAACAGTTTGTTTATTGGCGTGTACCGTCTTGTAACTGAGCGTATCCACTATTTGATTTTGTTTAAAATGAAGGAATTAATAAATAATGCTTTTTGAAGCGAATGCAAAAGTAATTTTCTTTTTATTCCAAACAAACTTTTATCTCATTTTTTTTATGAATATTTCATAACTATTTGAAAAACAATATAATTTTCGACATCTTTTTTTTATACCCCTACCAACTTTTTACTTTTCCTTTTGTTAATTGTTCTTTCTATTTAAAGTAATAGTTAAATTTGCCATAGAAAATAACATTTAATGTCTGAAAAGAAAATCTTCACCCCTGATAATGATCCTACTGCATCGAGTAGAAAGCAAGATCATATCGAACTTGCTTTTCGATCTCAGGTTTTATCGGCCGATATGCGAAGCGAATTTCACTATGAACCGCTTCTGTCCGCCCACCCTGCTGATGCCTCTCTCCTTGAAACTCCTTTCGGATCAAAAGTGATGCGTGCGCCACTTTGGGTTTCCAGTATGACGGGCGGTACGGCAATGGCTGGTAAAATTAATAAAAATCTGGCGCTTGCCTGTGCCGAATTTGGCCTGGGTTTAGGTCTGGGATCTTGTCGACCCCTGCTTTTTAGTGATGAAACATTAAGCGACTATGCCGTCAGACCCATTTTAGGTAAAAGTGTTCCCTTTTATGCCAATTTGGGCATTGCTCAAATCGAAAAATTATGGCTCCAGAAAGAATTATTCAGAATCCCAGCTTTAATTGAAAAATTAGAAGCCGATGGCTTAATCATTCATATTAATCCTTTACAAGAATGGCTACAACCCGAAGGAGATAGATTTACCTATCCTCCTATTTTTATTATTCAGGAACTCATTCGCCATTATCCGGAAATTTCACTCATAGTAAAAGAGGTGGGGCAAGGAATGGGGCCGCAAAGTCTTAAAAAACTGATGATGTTACCGCTCACTGCCGTTGAATTTGCCGCAGGAGGTGGAACAAATTTTTCGAAATTAGAGCTCTTTCGCGCCCACCCAGACCGTGCCGAAGCCTTAGATCCCTTAACCAAAGTAGGTCATGATGCAAATCAAATGGTGGATTTTTGTAACGATATTTTCTTGACCCATGCGACCGATATACAATGTAAACTGCTCATCATTTCCGGAGGAATTCAAGACTTTTTACACGGTCATTATTTAGTGCGGAAATCGAAAATACCTGCAGTATATGGTCAGGCTTCCTTATTTTTGAAATACGCCAGAGATGATTATTCGACCCTACAATCGTTTGTCAAACATCAAATGGAAGGACTCGTTGTAGCCAGTCATTTCCTAACTTTACCTCCGTCCTAATGAATACTTTTTATGAATGATAAATTAATTTCTGGATTTTCAAAGTTATCTAAAAAGGAAAAAATAAATTGGGTAAACACACACTATGGTACCGCAGATGTGAAAGCCAATACCGATGATTTCTCCGTTTTTTTTCATGAAAATTCAGTTATTCAAGAAGTAATAGATGGATTTAGTGAAAATACCATAAGTAATTTTATTCTTCCTTATGGCATAGCTCCTAATTTTTTAATCAATGGCGTGGTGTATGCAGTGCCAATGGTCATAGAGGAGAGTTCCGTGGTTGCTGCTGCGTCCAGTGCAGCAAAATTCTGGCTTTCCAGGGGCGGATTTACATCGACCGTTTTATCTACCGTGAAAATTGGCCAGATCCATTTCAAATGGTTTGGTGATACATCCCTTTTATATCGTTTATTTCCTGACATAAAAGAGAGGCTTCTACTGGATAGTAAACATTTAGGAGCTAATATGATAAAAAGAGGGGGTGGCGTCACAGATATAGAGCTCCTTCATTTCGGCCATTTGGAGGAGGGGCTTTATCAATTGAGGGTCAAATTTGAGACGGTAAATTCTATGGGGGCTAATTTTATTAATACCCATTTAGAATCGTTTTCCTCATCACTAAAAGAGTATTTTGATACCTCGAGCTCGCTTTCTCCAGAAGACAGAGAGCTCCTTATTATTATGTCCATTTTATCAAATTATACGCCTGAATGTTTGGTAACGGCCACGGTCAGTTGTTCAGTTAGTGATTTTAATGGAATTTATAAAGACATGAGTGCTGCTGAATTTGCCAATAAATTTCAACAAGCGGTACGCATTGCTGAAATTGATCCATACAGAGCCACGACACATAATAAAGGCATTTTTAACGGTATTGACGCTGTTATTATGGCTACTGGTAATGATTTCAGAGCGGTAGAAGCAGCAGGTCATGCTTATGCAGCAAAAGATGGTTCCTATAAATCTCTGAGTGTTTGT
>CAMDWC010000111.1 GCA_945878825.1 Haliscomenobacter hydrossis DSM 1100 | reverse complement strand
GCTTTTGTTTAGCTATTTCTATGTCGCGAAATGACTTATCGGGATGAGTGAAATCTGGTGAACAGCACATCATAGGGATAACCTTACCATTATCTTCCACCTGACGTCGGAAAATTTTCCAGTTTGCAGCATTTTCCATTTCCAGAAATCCTGCATACCATTCGAGGCCATCAATATCGAGGCGGCAGGCGATATCAATCCATTCAGAAACCTTCATGGTTCCATCTTTACAAAGCGCATTCATATAGGCCTTCGGAAAAGCGGCTAATTGAGGCATTTTAATGATTTATGGTAGAAGAATCTTTTGGGGGATTTCTTCCGATGAAAGGATGTTGTTCCAATTCAACAATTTGTCCGGAGATGGGGCCACATTCGTCACCCAGCCAATAGACTGCGGCGGCAGCAATTTCTTCTGGCTTTATAAGCCGGCCGGAAGGGGCAAAAACAGAAGGAATTTTTTCAAACCAATTTTCTGATAATCCATGGGACATTTTTCTTTGCTGTTCCGTTTCTGTCAGCACCCAACCCGGATTAATTTGATTCACCCTAACGCCATTTTCCCGGTGTAAGGTATCGCCCAAATTTCTGGTCAGGGTCATTAAGCCACCTTTTGATACACTATAAGCCAATAAATCAGGTTCTCCACTATAGGCATTTACGGAGCCAATATTCAACACGGATCCTCTTTGAGCGGTCAAATAGGGAAGACTTTCCTTAATGAGTAGAAAAGGAGCTATCGTATTGATTTTCAATATTTTTTCAAAAAAAGAGGCGTCTGTAGAATCCAGATTAGAAGAAACTACCCAAGCGGCATTATTAACGACCGAGTCCAATTTCCCAAAAGAAAGGATAGCACAACGCACCAATTCCTTTATAGTCGCTTCCTCTTGAAGATCACCGATACAAAGTGCAGTATTTTCGCTACCCAGGGCATGAATAACCTCCTCGCCCCAATCCTTTTCCAAACCATGAATGACTACTTTGGCACCTTCCTGAACAAATCGGGAGGCCATAGCCTTTCCAATACCGGTGGTACTTCCTGTAACAATAATAACTTTACCGTGAAGGCGCATATCAGAAAGGTTTAAGGACACTTTTGACTACTTCGCCGTGGTGCATTTTTTCAAAAGCCTCTTTCCATTGGTCGATGGCCCAAACGCCACCAATGATAGGTTTTACATTGAGGCTACCACTCGCGAGGAGTGCAATCACCCTTTCCCAGATGGGCCAGTTATGACTAAAACTACCTTTTAGGGTTACATTTTTTTGAACCAGAGGATCTAGAGAAAAGCCCAAAGGTTGAGGACCCCAGCCCACTTTGGTTATTTGACCGTTAGGTCTAACCCATTGCAACGCCATTTTTAAGGTAATACTTGCGCCGGCGGCATCCACAATAAGGTCGGCGCCTAGTCCGTCCCTGTCTTTCGCCCATTCTGTGGCGTCTCCGATGATGGTTTCACAGCCATATTGTTTTGCGATATCCAATCTTAATTTATCAGATTCAAGGCCTACAACGGCTACTTCAGCACCACAAATGCGTGCAACAGCGGCACATAATATGCCTATAGTTCCCGGACCAATGACGATAACCCGATCGCCAGGTTTAACGGAACTATTAACAGCCACAGAATTATAGGCAACACAGCAAGGTTCTGTCAAACAAGCTTCTTCAAAGGATAAATGGGTTGGTACCCGATGGAGACAACGTGCAGGGACCCTAACATATCGGGTCATGGCACCATTTACACCATAACCAAATCCTTTTCTATCGGGATCGAGATTATACAATCCTGTTTTTGACATAGGGCTATTAGGATTGATAATGGCAGCGGTTTCACTAACCACCCTGTCACCTTCTTTCCAAACAGAGACATTTTTACCTAATGCAGCAATGAGACCACCAAATTCATGACCTAAAACCACAGGATAATTTACAGGCCAGCTATGATCGGCTGTCCATTGATGCAGGTCACTGCCACAAACACCTACATTGACTACTTCCAATAAAACATCATCATCACCTATAATTGGAACAGCGATTTCACGAATCTCAACAGAGCCTTTTTCAGGAGCAAAATTTACTACTGCGGGACTTAATAAACTGGACATATTTTCAAATTTTAAGCAGACCGGACGGGAACATCCTTGTATGCATGTATTTTTTCACAAATTAAACGGAGAGAAGCCTCCAAATTTCCATCTGCCGTTTTAAAAGCATCTGCATCGATAGTTAAGGGAGCACCCAATACCACTAACGGCGCGCCATAAAGTGGACATTGAATGGCTTGTTCCAGGGAGAGGCCACCAACAGCCTGTACAGGAATACGCACCGCATCAACTACTTCTCTTAGTTGATCCAGAGGATTAGGCATTCGAAGACCTCTTGCGGCAATACCTCTGCGCTCGTCATAACCAATATGATGAATCACAAAGTCACAACCCAAGTCTTCGAGCCATTTGGCTCCAGCCACCATATCAGGACAGCCAAGATTATCGCCCATAACCTGAATATTATAGTCTTTACCTGCCTGAACGACACATCTGATGGTTTCTTCGTGAGCGCGAGCCATAACTACCACATGAGTGGCCCCTGCTTTTGCCATCATTTCAGCTTCCAGGTATCCTCCATCCATGGTTTTCAAGTCTGCAACAATGGGAATACCAGGAAAAGCTTCGCGAAGTTTTCTTACACCATGCAAGCCCTCAGCTAAAATGAGGGGAGTTCCAGCTTCCAGCCAATCGACGCCAGCGCGGAGGGCCATAGCTGCAGTTTCTAACGCCTCATCAATATTAGTGAGGTCCAGTGATATTTGTACTATTGGTTTCATACTGACAAGATAAATAATTTTTATTCCTTTTTTAAATAGTTAGACAAGAAAATTAAGTAATCTTGTAGAGGTTCAAGTTTTTTAATTCCCTCTATGATGATCAACAGAAAATATGCCTTTGTCCTTTTTTTGATGCTTCCTCTTTATTTTCTAAATGCCCAATCGGGTTGGGTTGAAAAA
The DNA here is from genome assembly GCA_945878825.1 of Haliscomenobacter hydrossis DSM 1100. GTDB lineage: Bacteria > Bacteroidota > Bacteroidia > Chitinophagales > Saprospiraceae > BJGN01. Next base: position 7,217 of record CAMDWC010000111.1, on the reverse strand, counting down.
TATATGATGGATGAAGCCTATAAAAATAAAATTATAAGCCTGGCAAAACAGGCTATGATTGAAAAACCGATAACGGTTACCAATGAATCTTCTCCTCGTTCAGCGGGTGGAATACATGACTTTTTTTCGGAGGGAGATTATTGGTGGGAAAATCCGGCCAGCCCCGATAGTCCTTATATTCAAAGGGATGGAATGAGTAATCCCAATAATTTTGTTGCCCATAGAAAAGCGATGATCCGTTTCAGTCAGCTTGTGGGTACCTTGACTTCTGCTTATTTGATAGAAAAGAAAAAGGAATATGCGGAACAGGCGTTCAAGCATTATGAGGCATGGTTTTTAAATGAGGAAACGCTGATGAATCCTTCTCTCCTATATGCTCAGGCGATAAAAGGAAGGGTAACAGGTCGAGGCGTCGGCATCATTGATATGATACAAATGATAGAGGTGGCCCAAAGTTTAAGGGTTATTGAAAAGGCATTACCAGGCAAAAAAAAGGAAATTGCCGGCGTAAAAAGTTGGTTTGAGAAGTATTTATCCTGGGTGACTACCCATCCGTATGGTATAGATGAACGGAATGCCAAAAATAATCATGGAACTTGCTGGGTCATGCAGGTGGCTGCATTTGCCCGATTAACGGGGAATAAGGCTTTGCTGGACACTTGTGAAAATAGGTTTAAGACCATTTTATTGCCGAATCAAATGGATGAAAATGGGGCGTTTCCCCTGGAGTTGAGAAGGACTAAACCTTATGGATATGCCTTGTTCAATGCAGATGCCATGGCCACGATTTGCCACATTTTAGCTGACAGATCTCTGTGGACGTTTTCCCTTCCCGATGGCAGAAACATGGAAAAGGGCATTTCATTTATGTATCCTTTTGTGGCGGATAAAAACAAATGGACCTATCCAAAGGATGTCATGTATTGGGATGAATGGCCTGTCGCTCAACCTTTCCTTTTATTTGGTTCTATAGCTTTCAAGAATAAGACCTGGTTAGGTACCTGGGGGACATTAGAACGGTTTCCTGAAAATGAGGAGGTCATCAGGAATTTACCCGTTAGAAATCCTTTGATTTGGTTAAAAATGTAAAATGAAGGTAGAAAGATTGTCATCTGCACTCAGGTGAAGCTTTTTTCTTAATCGGTACCGGCTTATTTCAACCCCTCTGATAGATATTCCCAGGAGAGGAGCAATTTCTTTAGAGGATAAGTTCATTCTTAAAAAAGCGCAGAGTTTTTGGTCCTTGGGGGTGATATCGGGGTATTTTTCAGTTATTCTGTGTAAAAAATCGAGGTGAACCTGATTAAAATGAAGCGCAAAAACTTCCCAGTCTTCATCCATTTGTTGATCATTGGCCACTCTGTTAAGTAGTTGATCTATAGCTTGTTTCGTCTCTTTTTCCTTACTTGATTTGCTTATTTCACTAAGTTTTATGCTTAGGTCTTGAATTAATTCATTTTTCTGTAAAATATGTAGGGTTGTTGAAGCTAATTCCTGATTTTTGGTATCGTTGTCGAGTTGTAATTTTTCATTTTCCAATCGAACAATATCCTCTAAAGCTTTGTCTGCTCTGATTTTCTCCGATAGCGTCTTCTTTTGAAGTTTTTGCTCCATTAATTTCTTTTCTCTGTCGAATCTTTTTCGGGGAATAAATAGTAAAAGGAAAATGGACAATAGGAAAACAAAAAGATAGAAGAATTTAATTCCACGACTTAAGTACCAGGGAGGCTCGACGGTAAAGGAAAATGAAAGGGGTTTCCATGACTTTATTCCTTCAATTCGGGCTTTTACCAGAAAGCGGTAGGAGGCAGGAGGTAAATTGCTATAAGTCATTTTATTGTCCTTCGTCCAGGGTCTCCACGCCTTATCAAATCCTTCCAGTTTTATAGCATATTGAATATTCAGACTTTGGGATAAATAGGGTAAAACATATTCAAAAGTGGCAGCATTCAGGTTTTTATCAAATGAAAAATGACGCAAAAGGATATTTTCCGGATATTGATTCTGGATTTTCATGTCATAAAATAAGAATCCCTTATCTGTTCCAAAAAGCACCTTGTCCTTTTGGAATGGATAGATAAATTCAAAACCACCTACCAGCTTATTTTTTAAAAATGGGATCATTTTCTTTTTAAATACCAACGAATCGGAACGCTCCTGGGAACGGGCCAAATACCCCACCTCATCACCTTGAGCAAACCAAATATCCCCATCAAAGCCTTCCACTAAGGTTTTAACTTTAGTGGACGTTCCAAAAACTTGATTCAACAAAGTGTAGGGAAAGAAGGAGCGTTGGATAGGATCATATTTGTAAATGCCATTTTCTGTAGTAAAAACGGCTTGATTATATATGGAATAAACAGAATTTCCATTGTTTGAGGGTAACTTTTGTTTGGTATTCAAATAGGTAACGCTGGAAGAAAAGAAATCAGATTCATCTAAACGAAGATTAAAAATGCCTCGATAGGGATGAGCAATCCAAAAGGAATGATTTGATTCTGGAATGATTATTCTGGCAGATTCATCAAATCGGGATAATTTACCCAGAGGATTCCATGTGTTATTTTTATTTTCAAGGAGGTAAATACCATTGTATGACCCACAGAGAAGTTTGTTTTTAACCCCGGGGATTTCTTTAAAAAGCCAGGCACCCGTATTTTTCAAGATATGTCTGGGCTTTTCATTTTCATTAAATACAAAAGCACCAAGGTGATGTCCCACCCAAATTTCATTGCCAAAAGACTGTACCTGCCAGACTTGTCCCTCCGTACTGGGAATGAGAGAAGCCTTTGATTTTGCTAATCGACCATTTTCTTCGGCGGTATGTTGGTAGAGGCCATTCACCGTACCAAAATAGAAATTTCTTCCTTTTTTTATGGCAGAATAGGCTGTTCCGCCCATATTTTCGTCGGGATAAAGATAAGTGAAGGGGTAAAAAAGTTGAATACAGGAGATGCCATTATCCGTACCTGCCCATAAATTTCCCTGTTTATCATTAAAAAGACTTAGCACATTATTATTAATCAGTCCATTTTCCTTGTTTAGTATAAATTGGGTTTTTCCATATTTGTCTAAAATAACAATGCCACCTCTGGAAGTTCCCAGGGCAAATTGCCCATTGTTAAGGATAGTTGCTGTATAGATTTTATGGCGGGAAAGGTATTCTTTTCCCTGATTATCCCATGAATTCAGCTTTTTTCCGTCAAAAAGGTAAAGGGAACCCTCTAAGGTTGCTACCAGGAAGATATTCTTACTGAAGGGCATGACTTTCGTAATAGGGCCGTCTTTAGAGGAAATGGGAGTTAAAAAAACAGGCATTCCCTTTTGGTCGAGTTTGTATAGTCCTTTTTGTACACAATGTATAAACAGTTGATTATCGGTCACGCCCAGATAAGAAATATCAGCGGGCAGTTCCTGGAAATCTATTATTCCGTTCTCAAGACGGAATAATTGTCGCCCGGAATAAAAATAAATCACGCCCTCTTCGGTTTTGACAATATCCCAGATATCCTCCAGTTTGACCTTTAGTGAATCCAGTTGTTTTTGGAAAGAAACATATTCCATTTCCCGTGGGTTATCTTCCTTAAAATATCCAAACTCACCCTGGGCGCCAACAAAGATTTTATTTTTATTGTCCAATAATACAGATCGAACAATGGTGCGGTTTTTAACGGGATATTTTCGCCAGGCATATCCATCGTAAGTCAATAAGCCATCATTATTAGCGACGTACAAAACCCCAATAGCATCAGAAGTGATTTCCCAGTGTTGTGTCCCACCCTGATAAACCCCTTTTTCAAAATTTGAAATAAAGGGAAGCCCCTGACTATTTGTGAAAGTCGGAAAAGTAAAAAGTAAGGAAAAGAAAGAAATGGACAAAAAGGAATTTCCCATAATCTTCCATTGATAATTATTAGTAATAAAGGCTTTTTTTAAGACACTTTTGTAAAGATAACTTTTAATCATTATCATTTGATGTAGTAATGATGTATTGAATGATGTAATAAAAAAAGTGTGTTGTATCTGTGTTGTAATATAAAATGTGGAAATAATGCTTACAATGGGTAGTTTTGTTTTGTAAACTTTTATTTCCTAAAAAACGCAAGTATGAAAAAAATAATTTACTTACTTTTTAGCTTTACCCTATTCATGAATTCCATGCAGGGGCAAACGGTTATTTTGGATTTTGAAAAACCGGAGACTAGCAGGGATTTTCAATATTTTGGAAGCGGCCTGGATGGGCAGAAAAATAAGATAATCAACAACCCAAGTGCGACCGGGTTAAATACAAGTTTGAAGGTGGCTGAATATGTGAAGCCAGCTGATGCTCAAATCTGGGCAGGTGCGTTCATTACGCCTGACTTCGACAAGGCTGTTGATTTAAGTAAACCAGGTTCATTGGTTTGCATGAAAGTATGGATGAATCAGGTGGGAAACGTGGCCTTAAAATTTGAGGGATCAACCAATAATGGACCTAACTGGACGATTACAGAACCTGTAAATAAGGCTAAGGAGTGGGTTGAGATTTGTTTTGATGTAAGCAAGGCATCCATTGAAGATCCTTTTAAGGCAGCTTTAGGTTTTAGTTACAAACGTATTGTAGTGTTTGTTGATTTTGGGAAAACGGGAGCCCAATCAGCGGGAACTTCCTATCTCGATGATTTCATTCTGAAACTTCCTCCTGCTCCAGGATGTAAAACGGTACTCGATTTTGAAGTGGATTCCACATCAACCGTTTTCCAATATTTTGGCAGTGGATTAGATGGACAAAAGAATAAAGTGGTGAATAATCCTGCAGCGACTGCTGGAAATGATAGTAAAAAAGTAATTGAAATATTTAAACCGGCAGATAGCCAGACTTGGGGAGGTGCTTTTAGTTCCCCGAATCCGAAAATTCCAGTAAGTTTTGCTGCACCAGGCTCTAAGTTATGTGTGAAGGTGTGGATGAAAAAAGCGGGTGTTTTTGCCGTGAAATTAGAAAATGCCTCAACAGGTGGTGCCAATTGGGTGCAACAGGTGGAGGTTCCAAAAGCTAAGGAATGGGTAGAAATTTGTTTTGACCCAACCTTACCGTCTTTGGAAGACCCTAAAAAACCGGCTGCCAGTTTTACCTATCAGACCATTGTCCTTTTTCCTGATTTTGGAAAAACAGGTGCCGCTTCCTCTGATACTAATTATATAGATGATATAAAGGTGTGCACAGCCGCTGCACCAACTAAAGTTGATGTTGATTTTGCCGTTGATATGAAGAAATACACCGGCGCTTTTCAAACGGTTTATATCAGTGGTACATTTAATAACTGGTCTGACAGTTCTAACCCACTTCAAGACACGGACAAGGATGGTATATGGACTACGAGATTATCCCTTAATCCGGGAACTATCCAATATAAGTTTCAACTCGATAAATGGGCAAAACAAGAAGAGTTTACAGGAACGGAAACATGTACGGTAACAGATGGGGGCTTTACCAACAGAAATCTGGTTATACCTGCCTCAGGCGTTAAAAAGGATACTTTTTGTTTTAATAGCTGTTATGCTTGTGGAAAAGCCATTAAGTTTACGGTTAATCTTGGTACACAGCATATCACCGTTGCTCCAACAGGTATATTCATAGCAGGTGGTGGAAATTTTGGCGTACCAGGAAACTTCCCCCTAAAAGATGCCGACAAAGACGGTATTTACTCCATTACTTTTGAAAGACCCATAGGATTTACCTCCTATTATACTTTTACTAATGGTGCTTGTGCCGATTATAGTTGTAAGGAAAATATCAGTGGGCAAGCATGTGCCAATGCAGATAATTATAATGATAGAAAAATGGGTCCTTTTACTAAAGATACCATTCTAAATACTTGCTTCGGCCAATGCACAACCACAGCAAATTGTGGCGTTCAAGTAACCAGAAAAGTAACTTTTAGGGTGAATATGAAATCTTATACCAAGTCGTTTGTTGGGGTTTATGTGAGTGGACAATTTAATGAATGGTCTGCCAATAAAAATCCTCTGAAGGATGATGATAATGATAAAATCTGGACTGCGGAAATTAGCTTACCAGATGGAAAATTTGAATTTAAATATCAAATTGACGGATGGACAGCGCAGGAAGAATTCAAAGGTGGAGAAGCATGTACCGTTACTTCAGGTGGATTTACAAACAGGGTTTTAACAGTTAGTAAGGATAGCGTTTTAAGTGTAGCATGTTTTAATGCATGTACAAATTGTACCACAACAGATGCCAGGGACATTAACTTCGCGCCGCTGTTCAGCATTTTTCCAAATCCTGCCACCGATGAGATTCAGTTGAATTTAAAATTAGCTGGCTCAGAATCAGCTCGGTGGATGTTGATGGACGCCCTTGGACGTATTTGCCAATCTTACACTTTACCCAAGGCCACACAATCATTAAACATAGATGTATCAAGTCTTCAACCAGGCGTTTATTGGGCCGTAATATATCAGGGTGAAAAAAGAGATGTACGCAAATTGGTGATAAATCCATAAATAAACTAACAAATTGATGGGAATGAGGCTTTTAAAATGCTTATTGATTCTTGCCTCCATTGTAGGAAGTAATGCAGTCTTTGGACAAATAAAAATTACGGGGACCGTTTCGGAAAGTGGAAGTAGTGAAAAACTTACAGGTGTCACCGTTTTGATTAAAAATACACAAGACGGCGTTGTCACCGAATTGGATGGAACCTTTGAGTTAACCGTTCCTAATGAAAAAAGTGTTTTAGTTATTTCCTATCTGGGCATGGAAACAAGGGAAATTTTAGTTGGAAATACACGCGTTTTTCAAATAATATTGAATCCTTCTTCCTCAGTTATGGATGAAATTGTTGTAGTTGGTTACGGCACTCAGATTAGAAGTTCTATATCTGGTGCCGTATCAACGGTTTCGTCAAAAGATTTAGAGGGCGTTCCTTTATTAAGGGCGGAACAAGCCATTCAAGGAAAAACGGCGGGTGTGCAGGTAACTCAAAATTCTGGTTCACCGGGAAGTACCCTGTCTGTAAGAATTAGAGGAACGGGTACTATAAATGATAGTGAGCCGCTTTATCTGGTGGATGGTGTTCCCGTTTCAGGCATTGATTTTTTGAATCCTGGAGATATTGCTACCATAAATGTATTGAAAGATGCAGCATCAGCAGCCATTTATGGTTCAAGAGGTGCTAATGGCGTTGTGGTCATAACAACTAAAACGGGAAAAATGG
>CAMDWC010000110.1 GCA_945878825.1 Haliscomenobacter hydrossis DSM 1100 | reverse complement strand
TAAGAACACACATATAATAAAAAATAGTTATATTTGCTTAATAAACAAATAATTCGGAACAACAAGGTATGCGGACAGGGTTAAGTCAGAAGCAAATTCAGATTCAAAAGCTTTCACCCCAACAGATTCAACTGATGAAGCTGCTGCAGGTTCCTACTGCCTTGCTGGAACAAAGAATTAAGGAGGAGATTGAAGAAAACCCAGCGCTTGAAGAGGGGGAAAATATAGTAGAAACGGATACACAGGACCAGGACCCTGAAGAATCTGTTGAAAGTGACATAGAATCGGAGGACGAGCCTGTCATTGACGACGAAATGGAGGTAGTTGACTATATCCAGGAATACCTTGATAATGAAGACGATACGCCGGACTATAAGTTACAGGGAGATGGTTATAATCCAGAGGAGGAAGAAAAATCTATGCCTGTAGTGCTTGAAAATTCTTTTTACGATTTTTTAGAGCAGCAAATAGGCTTGTCCACTTTTTCGAATGAAAAGGAAAGGATTATTGCAAAGCAGATTATCGGGAGTATTGACGAAGACGGTTATTTGAGAAGAGATACCTTCGCTTTAGTGGACGATTTAATTTTTTCGTTAAATGTCATAGTAACAGAATTTGAGATTGAAGAAGTATTAAAAAAAGTTCAGAGATTTGACCCACCGGGCATAGGCGCCCGTGATTTGCAAGAATGTTTGTTGATACAATTGGCCTTGCGTATTGAACAGGCGGCGAAGGAAAGCCAGACAAAAATTGCATTGTTATTAGCTTACAAGATGGTGGATAAATATTTTGATGCATTTTCAAAAAAGCATTTTGAAAAGTTATTAAGATCCCTCAATATATCTGAAAAGCAGTTAAAGCAAGCCGTTGAAGAGGTGTTAAAATTAAATCCCAAGCCATCAAGTGGTTATATTGGCGACGCCAAATCGAGCAATAATCAATATATTATTCCAGATTTTATCATAACAAACCGAGAGGAAGAACTTGAAGTTATTTTACATTCCAGGAATGCGCCTGAATTGAGAATCAGCGATCATTTTAGGGAAATGCTCAGGACTTATGGGGTTGATAAGACGAAAGGATTGAGTGCTCAGTCTGATAAAGAAGCCGTTAAGTTTATACGACAAAAAATTGAATCGGCCCGATGGTTTATAGACGCTATAAGACAACGCCATGAAACCATGTATAGAACGATGTATGCCATTTTAGAATATCAATATGAGTTTTTTCTAACGGGTGACCAGAAGAAGCTAAAACCCATGATATTACAAGATATTTCAATGGCTACCGGACTTGATGTATCAACGATTTCAAGGGTAGCCAACAGCAAATATGTCCAGACAGAATTTGGAACTAAACGATTGAAGGAATTTTTCTCTGAATCTATGCAAATGAGTGATGGAGAGGAGGTTTCTACCATTGAAGTAAAGAAGATACTTGGAGAATTAATCGTTGGAGAAGACAAGAAACTTCCCTTATCCGATGATAAATTGACGCAAATATTAGGAGAAAAGGGTTACCCTATTGCACGCAGAACGGTGGCAAAATATAGGGATCAATTGAACATAGCTAAGGCTTCATTAAGGAAAGAACTTTAAGAAACTACTTCATTTAAACATTGCATCAAAATAGCGCAAGCCTCGTCGATTTCCTCAAAGGTAATGGTCAGAGGCGGTGCAATCCGCAGGGAACGATCATTAAACAGAAACCAATCGGTTATTAATCCCTTTCCAATAGCCAGGTGAATCACTTTTTGAACCAAGGAAGCATTATCTAAATCCAGGGCCATGAGTAGGCCGGCATGTCTGATTTCTTTAATGAAAGGATGTTTTAGGTTAGAAACAAATCTATTTGATTTTGCCTGAACCAGAGGAATGAGGTCACTGTCTATTAAAAATTGAAGGGTAGCGAATGCTGCGGCAGAACTTACTGGGTGCCCACCGAAGGTAGTTATATGGCCCAGAACTGGATTTTCAGAAAGCCCAGACATTATTTCTTTTGATGAAATAAAAGCTCCGATAGGCATTCCACCGCCTAAACCTTTGGCTAGTAGGAGTATATCAGGAATAATATCATATTGACTAAAAGCAAAAAGACTTCCCGTTCTACCCATACCTGTTTGAATTTCATCGAGAATGAGCAATGTTCCCGTCGATTTGCAACGATCTGCTACTTGTTTTAAAAAATTACCACGGGGAAGGCGTACACCAAATTCAGCCTGCACTGTTTCGAGGATAACCGCCGCCGTTTTGTTTGTAATACGGTCTAAACAAGCAATACAATTAAAATCGATATGATTTATGTGAGGGAGTAAGGGAAAAAAGGCTTCTGTAAAGGTAGTGGGAAACATAAGAGCTGCCGCACCTTGTGTACTTCCATGGTAGGCAAATTTTGCTGAAATGATTTCTGAACGGCCTGTATATTTTTTCGCGAGTTTCATGGCCCCTTCTGTTGCTTCAGTACCGCTATTGACCAAATAAACAGAGGACAAATTTTCAGGTAATAAAGAGGTAAGCAGGGATACCAGTTTAATCTGCGGACTTAATACAAATTCACCATATACGAGGGTATGCATGTATAAATCTACTTGATTTTTAATGGCAGCAACCACAGCGGGGTGTCTGTGGCCCAGAACACTAACACTTATTCCAGCAATAGCATCCAAATATTTTTTATCATTGCTATCGTAAAGATAAACACCTTCCGAACGGACAATTTCCAGGGCTAAGGGACCAGGACTGGTTTGTGCAAGGTGGTTGAGAAATAGCTGTCGGTTATTCATATTTTAATAAACTTAGGCAAAGTAAATAAAATTTGATTATAAATAAAGATATTTGGCTAACACTTGAAAAATGAAGAAGGTAGGTTTCCTAGGCACATTTATTTTATTGATTTTAGGTAGTTTATTGTTACTCTTTTTTCCAAAGAAGGAAATAATAAGCAGAATTTACCCCGTGAAGGGAATTGATGTTTCTCATTATCAAGAGGTTATAGATTGGAGAAGTATTTCGGAAAATAATATTTCTTTTGTTTTTGTAAAAGCAACGGAAGGCATGTCATTAAAAGACAAATTATTTAATAGAAACTGGGAACGAATAAAACAAGAGGGTTTAAGGCGTGGAGCCTATCATTTTTTTCGTCCAACGATTTCTGCTGAAAAGCAGGCCGCTCATTTTAGTAGGAGTGTGGAACTTGAATTGGGTGATTTTCCGCCGGTTTTGGATGTAGAGGTTTTGGATGGTGTGTCGAAAAAAGAACTATTAATAGGGGTTCACGCCTGGTTAGTACATACAGAAATGGAATATGGTGTAAAACCAATTATTTACACAAATCAGGATTTTTACAATAAGTATTTACGGAACTCATTTAAAAACTATCCTTTATGGATTGCCAGGTACAGTTTGCGGGAACCAAAATTAAAGGATGACTCGAAATGGGTTTTTTGGCAATACACAAGTTCTGGAAAAATTAATGGTATTGAAGGCAGAACCGATTTTAACGTATTTCATGGTACTTTAGAAGAGTTAGATAACTTTAGTGTTCAACCCAGAGAAATATTGAGGTAAAAAAATAAAAATATCTTTGGAAAATAAAGAATGGATTACTATATTTGCATTCGCCAAATTAAAGGGTGATTAGCTCAGCTGGTTTAGAGCACCTGCCTTACAAGCAGGGGGTCATAGGTTCGAATCCTATATTACCCACCAAAAGCGTCAGTTATTATAACTGACGCTTTTTTTGTTTTGGGATATTAGTTAAAAACCCCTATTTTAGTAAAATGAAAAAGGTAGTATCTATTTCATTTCTTATTGTTTTTCTACTTGCCAATACTGAATTACATGAAGTATTCAAGGTGTCCTTACTTTTTGAACATTACTCATTACATAAACAAGAAGAAAAAAATCAGTCTTTTTTAACCTTTCTTTACAATCATTATGCTTCGGTTCAAGACCATTTTCATTTACAAAATGACCATGATGATTTGCCCTTAAAAACAAAAGATTGTATAAAATATAGCCCTGGCATTGTTTCTTTTCTGCTAATACCTTTTGTCCGTCTTCAGGAAGTGCCCTATCAATTAAAGGAGCGTATATATTTCAAAAAGGTATTTCTCTCCAATGTAAATCAAAGTAATATTTGGCAGCCACCTCAGATTAGCTGATAAATTTAAGATTTTGTTATTTACTCACTAATGAATGGTTATGCTAAACAGAATAATTGCTTTTTCAATTAATAACAAATTAATTGTAGGTCTTTTTTTAATTGCGCTCATCGCTTACGGAAGTCTGCAGTTTACCCTTCTTCCAATAGATGCCGTGCCTGACATAACCGATAATCAGGTTCAGGTTATCACTGTCACACCTTCCCTGGGTGCACCTGATGTTGAACGACTTATTACTTTTCCCATTGAACAGGCCAATAGTAATATTCCCGGATTAAAAGAAATAAGAAGTTTTTCCCGTTTTGGGTTATCACTAATAACGATTGTCTTTGACGACGATATTGATATTTATTGGGCGCGTCAGCAAGTTACAGAGCGGTTAAAAATGGCGGAAACGCTTATTCCCCAAGGCGTTGGTTCACCAGAACTAGCTCCTGTCACTTCTGGACTTGGTGAAATATACCAATATGTGGTTAAACCAAAACCAGGATATGAGGAACAGTTTAGTCCCATAGAATTGAGAACTATTCAGGATTGGATCATTAAGAGACAGTTGATAGGGATAAAGGGCGTGGCTGACGTGAGTAGTTTTGGTGGACGGGTGAAACAGTATGAAATAGCCATTGATGTCAATAAGTTAAATGCTCTTCGCATCACGATTCAGGACGTATTTTCCGCGTTGGAGAAAAATAATGAAAATACGGGAGGCGGTTATATTGAAAAATCCGCAACCGTCCTTTATATCAGAGCAGAGGGGCTGATTGGAAGCATAGAAGATATAAATAAGATTGTTGTTAAAAACATTGATAACGGAAATCCTTTGTTAATTAAAGATGTAGCAGAAGTTCGCATTGGAAATGCAACGCGTTACGGTGCCATAACGTATAACGATGAGGGCGAAGTGGCGGGGGGTATTGTGATGATGTTGAAGGGTGATAATAGCAGTCGGGTAATAGAAAGTATAAAAAAGAAAATTCTGCAGATAGAAAAAACATTACCGAAGGGAGTTGTCATTGAGCCCTTTTTGGACCGAACGAAGATGGTAAATAGTGCCATAAGTACGGTCTCAAAAAATTTGTTAGAAGGTGCGCTCATTGTCATTTTTGTCTTGGTTTTATTTCTGGGAAACTTTAGAGCGGGCATCCTCGTCGCCTCTGTCATTCCGTTATCTATGCTTTTCGCCGTAATAATGATGAATATATTTGGGGTAAGCGGAAATTTAATGAGTTTAGGTGCACTTGATTTTGGATTAATTGTTGATGGTGCCGTTATTATTGTAGAGGCGGTAATGCACGGATTGTTGCATAGTAGGCGTTTGACTGGTATTGTAAGTATAAATCAGGTGGAAATGGATAAAGAGGTTCAACATTCTGCCAGTAAAATGATGAATAGTGCCATTTTTGGGCAAATTATCATTCTGATTGTTTACTTACCCATTTTTACGCTGGAGGGTATTGAAGGTAAAATGTTTAAACCTATGGCTCAAACAGTAGCTTTTGCCTTATTTGGCGCTTTCATTTTGTCCTTAACTTATATTCCTATGATGAGTGCTATCTTTTTGAGTAAAAATGTTTCGCATAAGGAGAATTTTTCTGACAGGATGATGCATTTTTTTGTGGGCATTCATCAAAACATATTAAAGAAGGCGATTCATTTTCCAAGATTGATATTATCAGCCACTTTGGGCTTATTTCTTATTTCAGTTTTTATTTTGTCGCGGTTAGGCGGCGAATTTATTCCAGATTTACCTGAGGGGGACTTCGCCGTGGATACCAGAGTGCTAACGGGAAGTAATCTAAACACCTCAACGGAAGCTTGTTTAGCATCGGCACGTATTTTATTGTCTAAGTTTCCTGAAGTGGAGAAAGTAGTCAGTAAAACAGGAAGTGGTGAAATACCAACCGATCCAATGCCTATGGAAGCTTCAGATATGATGATTATTTTAAAGGATAAAAAAGAATGGACTTCTGCAAAAACATGGGACGAGCTGGCAGAAAAAATGAGTGCTGCCCTACATGTCATTCCCGGGGTTACTTATAGTTTTCAATACCCTGTTGCTATGAGGTTTAACGAATTAATGACGGGGGCAAAGCAAGACGTTGTTTGTAAAATTTTTGGGGAAAACTTAGATTCTCTCTCTAAATATGCAAAAATATTAGGGAATGTAGCTAAAAAAATTGAAGGGGCACGAGATATTTATGTTGAACCGATCGATGGTCTTCCCCAACTTATAATAAGGTATAAAAGGGATGCTATTGCTCAGTTTGGTTTAAATATTCAGGACATAAATAAAGCAATTAATACTGCTTTTGCGGGTCAAAGTAGTGGGTTGATATATGAGGATGAAAAAAGGTTCGATCTTATTGTCAGGCTTGCAGGAGAACAAAGACAAAATCTGGAGGATGTTCAGCAATTACTCATTTCTGCACCTAATGGAAGTCAAATACCCTTACATCAGGTGGCGAGTGTAACGATTGAAGAAAGTGTGAACCAAATACAGAGGGAGGATGCAAAACGAAGAATTATTGTTGGATTTAATGTGCAAGGAAAGGACGTCCAAAGTATAGTGCAGGACCTTCAAAATGAGGTTAATGCTAATATCTCGCTGCCAATAGGTTACTATATAACTTATGGGGGTTCATTTGAGAATTTAATTGCGGCAAAACAACGACTTTCCCTCGCCGTGCCCATCGCTTTGGCCCTGATTTTTCTTTTTCTATATTTTGCTTTTGGCTCTCTTAAACAAGGATTATTGATTTACTCCGCTATTCCACTCTCAGCTATTGGGGGTATTTTATTTCTTTCCTTAAGGGGTATGTCTTTCAGCATAAGTGCTGGCGTTGGGTTCATTGCTTTATTTGGTGTGGCCGTTTTAAATGGTATTGTACTGATTGCTGAATTTAACAGGATTAGAAAAAATGGGGAAGAAGACCTTAAGGTAATTGTTTTAATGGGAACGAAAACCAGGTTAAGACCTGTTTTAATGACCGCATTTGTAGCCTCTCTTGGTTTTTTACCTATGGCTTTAAGTAACGGAGCGGGGGCTGAGGTTCAACGCCCGCTGGCGACCGTAGTTATTGGAGGCCTGCTTATGGCCACGTTTCTTACGCTCATTGTGTTACCTATTCTTTTCATTTTATTTGAAAAAAATCAAAACATGGTTAAAAAATCTAAAATGCCTGCTTCTGTTATTTTAATTTTTTTATTCTTTGGATTTAATGCGGTGGCTCAAGATACCTTGAACCTTCGGGAATCTATTCAGATAGCTATCAAAAATAATCTTAGCTTAAAAAGTGAAAGATTAAAGGAAGAATATCTTGAAAAAATGATTGACTCCTACAAAGACATTCCTCCAACAGAAATACAGGGTGAATTTGGACAAATAAACAGTGCTTATAATGATTCCAGGTTTATTATTTCCCAATCGATTCATTTTCCAACCCTATATAAAAGACAAAAAGCCTTAAACACAGAGTCTTTTAAAGAGCAGGCATTTCAAATAGCTTTAAAGGAGAATGAATTAATCAGACAAGTTAAAGAGGTTTTTTTCAGAATGGTACATCTTAAAGAAAAGGAAAAAATATTGTTAAGAATAGATACGATATATACTTCTTTTTTAGAAAAGGCTATTTTTCGTTTCGAAAAGGGTGAATCTTATATACTTGAAAAAATATATGCAGAAACGGCCTTAAGTAAAATTCAAATGCAGTTGAAGTTACTGCGCAGGGATTATGAAATGGAGAAGTTAAGATGGCAAGTTTTGCTGAACCAGGAATCTTCAATAGAACCCATTTATAGCTCTGCAAAATTATCTTTTATGGAAGCTATTCCAATACAACAAATCCTTGAATCAAATCCGCAATTAAAGGTTTTGCAACAGCAAAAGGAAATCGCCAGCGCAACTACGCAGGTAGAGATAGCCAAAAAACTGCCGGACTTAACCGTGGCTTTCAGCAATGGAAGTATTCAAGGCATAGGTGCGGACGATATTTATTATAAAAAATCAAATCGATTTAATGCCTTGCAGTTAGGAGTAGGTGTCCCTATATTTCTGGGAGCACAAAAAGCAAAAATTAATGGTTCTAAAACAATGGAATTAGTGAGTGAAAATAATTATCAGGTAGCCGTTCAACAGCTTTCAAATGACTATAAAATCCAGCTACAAGAATTTGAGAAAAATAAGGAAACGATAACTTATTATGAAAACAGCGCCTTACCAAATGCTGAGAAAATGAAATATGCAGCGAATCTTCAGTTTTCAACAGGTGAAATTAATTACTTGACCTGGGCTAATTTGAATCAAAATGCTATAACTACTGAAAGCGAATATTTAGACGTCGTACACGAATGGAATCGCATTATTATTCACCTTCAATTTTTATCAGCTAATTAAAATTTCGTCATGAAAAAATATCATTTTTTATATCTTCTTCCCCTTTTTCTTTCTTTGTCGTGTAATACCGATAAAAAAGAGGAGACGGAACAAGCCTCAGCATTACCCGAAAACAGGGTGGAACTTACCGTCGAACAATTAAAAAATACGAAAATAGAAACGGGGGTTCTACCTCAAAAGGAGGTATCAACCATACTAGAAATAAATGGAATTATTGAAGTCCCGCCTCAAAACTTGATTTCAATAAGCGTTCCATTGGGTGGTTACATTCATTCCACCCATTTATTGGAGGGAATGCAAGTCAGGAAAGGGGAGGTTATTGCTACCATCGAAGATCAGCAATACATCCAAATCCAACAAGATTACCTAACGGCTAAAATACGGTTTAATGCCTTTGAAAGTGAATTTGTACGTCAAAGGGAATTGAATGAAAACAAGGCGGGTAGTGACAAAGTGTTTGAAAATGCACAATCAGACTATTTATCCCAAAAGATTTTGGTCAAATCATTGGCGGAAAAGTTGAAATTAATTGGCATTAATCCGGAAAAACTTAATGAAAATGGCCTTTCGCGAAGAATTAGTATTTTGTCACCTATCAATGGCTTTGTTTCAAGCGTAAATACAAATATTGGCAAGTACGTTACGCCTGCTGACGTGATATTTGATTTGGTAAATCCAGCAGATATTCATTTAGCTTTAAGCGTTTTCGAAAAAGATATACACCAGCTTTCTATCGGTCAAAAATTGGTTTCTTTTACAAATAGCGAGCCTGACAAAAAATATCATGCTAAAATCATATTGATTGGGAAAGATGTTTCAAAGGAAAGAGTGGTTACTATTCATTGTCATTTCGACAAATACGAACCTTATTTAATTCCTGGCATGTATATGAATGCAGCGGTGGAGACGAAGGCTAAAACAGGTTATGTGATTCCCGACGACGGTCTCGTCCGATTTGAAGGCAAACATTACCTATATGAAGTGATAGGGGATGCAGGTTATGAAATGAGAGAAGTTCTCACTCATGGTATTGAAGATGGGAGTACTTTAATTACCTTTCAAGACAATTCCAGCCCTGTTGGAAGAACCTTTGTGACCAAAGGTGCTTATACGCTGCTCATGAAAATGAAAAATATGGAGGAGGAATGACCCAAAGTCCGGCAAATTAACCTATTTCAACTTTACTTCAATATAAAGCCTGGTTTTTTGGTTAGTATTACACTCATTTTTCATATTAAAATATAGAGGCAGGCTGTATTTCCTGCCTCTTATCTTTTTTAAACTTATTTTTTTAATCTGTAGCTTAGTGTCAGGTTAATTTGTCTTCTGACTTGTTGAAAATTACCTACGGTATAAAAGTTGAAGCCTTCTGTAATATATCTGTTTCGTCGGGCATTTAGAATATCCAACACATTGAAAATTAGCGTTCCACGATCTTTGAACAACCTTTTACTTACAGAAAAATCAATGAAATAGATGCTTTTTCTGATGCCCTGTGCGGTACGTTGCTTGCCCTCATAATTTCCTCTCAATTGGATATCCAAGCCCGCTTTTGGTGAAAATCTGGAAGTATGTCTGGCAAGGAATGAGCTAGTTTGAGCGGTATAATCCGCTTGAATATTACTTCCATCAATATCTGCATGGAAAAAATTGAGATTAAAATCCATTTTCCACCAGAGTTTAAATCTGTAATCTGCTGTAAACTCCAGTCCAAAAGA
>CAMDWC010000109.1 GCA_945878825.1 Haliscomenobacter hydrossis DSM 1100 | reverse complement strand
ATTGTACCGCAGCACCGGCAATAAAAACACTACCTTCTAATGCATAGGAAATTTTCCCGTTTAAACCCCAGGCAATCGTAGTTAATAACCCTGCTTTGGATCCTATAGGTTTCTCCCCTGTATTCATGAGCATAAAACAGCCCGTTCCATAGGTGTTCTTTGCTTGACCAGGATTGAAACAGGCCTGGCCAAATAAGGCTGCCTGTTGATCACCAGCTACACCACTTACAGGAATTTCAATACCAAATAAAGATTGCTCTGTATAACAAAATATACCACTACTTGCTAAAACTTTAGGTAATATGGAAGCTGGAATATCTAATTCTCCGAGTAAAAATTCATCCCATTCTAATGACAATATATTAAAAATCATTGTTCTGGATGCATTGGAATAGTCGGTGGCGTGAACTTTACCACCACTCAATTTCCATATAAGCCAACTGTCAATGGTGCCAAACAAAATATCCCCGGATAGCGCTTTTTCCTTGAGATTAGGTATGTTTTCAAGTAACCAATGGATTTTAGTTCCACTAAAATATGCATCAATAACTAATCCAGTATTTTCACTTATATAAGACGGAAGATTATCTCTTTCTTTTAATTCGTCACAATAAGCAGCCGTTCTTCTGTCTTGCCAGACAATAGCATTCGCCACAGGCTTTCCTGTCTTTTTATCCCAAATAACCGTGGTTTCCCTCTGATTTGTTATACCTATAGTTTCAATTTGCTCCGGCAGAATATTACTGTTTCTAAGAACTGTTTGAGTTACCTCCCATTGAGTAGCCCAAATTTCTTCAGCATCATGTTCCACCCAACCTGGTTGTGGATAAAATTGGGTAAATTCTTTCTGTGCAACTTGTTGAATTTCTCCATTTATATTAAACAGAATCGCTCTGGAACTGGTAGTTCCTTGGTCTAACGATAAAATAAACTTTTCCATACTTTTCTTTATACTTCTAAGATAAGAAATAGGACCGATTAACAAAAGAGATCTGCCTAAATTTAATTACTTTTGTTTTTTGCAAAATAAAAATGAGCAAAGTCTCCAACTATAATTATGAAAAAATTGGTTATTCCCTTTAATGATATACCTCATTTATCTTCTAAAGATAAAGCATATTCTGCAGGAAATCAATATCTTAAACCATTTTACAAACATGCAGTCAATATAGATAGCTTTCAACAAGTTGTTGCTGATAAATCCACACAAAATATTCCAAGAAAACTTATCGTTGAAGTATTAAAAGAACAATATGCATCGCTTCCTGCTTCAGAATGGTCTTTAAGAAATATTGATTCTCTCCTTGAACCAAATACGTTCACGATAATAACTGCCCACCAGCCCGTTCTTTTTACAGGTCCTTTATATTATATTTTCAAGATATGTTCTACTTTGAATTTATGTAAACAATTAAATGCTTATTACCCTTCAAATCATTATGTTCCCTTGTTCATAAATGGGGCAGAAGACCACGATTTTGACGAAATTAACCATGCTTTTTTATTTAATAAAAAATTGACCTGGGAACAGGATAAAGGCGGGTCGACCGGTAAATTAAAATCAAATACGCTGGCTATTGTATTATCTGAACTTAAGATTTTATTAGGAGATTCAATAGAAGCAGCCGAAATATATCATTTAGTCCATGCTGCTTACACAGAAAATGAATTATATGAACAAGCATCTTCTGCTCTAGTCAATGCTATTTTTGGAAAATACGGCTTGGTTACTCTAAACATGAGCCATAAAAGATTAAAACATTGTTTTAAGCCTATCATAGAAAAGGAATTATTTGAACAACCTTCTCAAGCCATCATTGAAAAAACGCAGCAGGCATTGGGTGAGGTTGGATTTAGTGTACAGGCTCATGTTCGCGAAATAAACCTATTTTATCTTAGTGAAAATGATAGAAATAGAATAGAAAAAATAGACAATGATTTTCATATTGTTGGGACAAATATCGTTTTTACTGACGCTCAATTACGCGATGAACTGGATTTATATCCTGAAAAATTCAGCCCCAATGTGGTACTTCGTCCATTATTCCAGGAATATATTTTACCCAATCTCGCCTATATTGGAGGAGGAGGAGAAATAGCCTACTGGTTAGAGAGAAAAACGCAATTTGACTATTTCAATGTGCCATTTCCTATGTTAATCAGAAGGAATTCTGCCTTAATTTTAGAAGATGTTTGGGAGAAAAAATGGGTGAAACTGGATTTCAAATTAGAAGATTTATTTACTGATACAGATGCCTTAATTCGAGCATTTATTCAGAGACATTCGGCTAATGAATTATCCTTTGACAATGAAATTGAACAATTCTCTAAAATTATAGAGCAATTAAAAGGGAAAGCCAATAAAGTTGACCCTACTTTAGAAAAAACAATTATTGCAGAAGGGTTAAAGCAAATTAAATCATGGGAACAAATTGCTACCAGGCTTACAAGAGCCGAGAAGTCAAAATATGATGTACAAATACAACAAATAAGAAATATAAAAGAAAAACTATTTCCTGGAAATGGTCTTCAGGAAAGACACGATAACTTTATTCCTCTCTTTGTGAGGTATGGATTAGGCATATTACACTTATTCATTGAGGAACTTAATCCATTAGAAGAAGGTTTTCTAGTTATTAGCCTGGGAGACTAAATATAGAAGGGATAAATGTTCAACGAGTAAACATTTACCCCTTCTTTTTTAAAACTGTTGTAAAAGCATCACGGCATTTTGAATCATTCGGGAAGGTCCTCTCCAAAACATTCTAAATTGCGTGTTATCCAGTATTAAAACCACTTTTCCGGCACCCACGGGAACCACACCAGCAAAACATTTACCAGATAGATGTTTCAAAGATTCCTTCGAGGCATACCCACCTGTTAATAATTTAGCCGGATCTGTATGATAACTTCCAACTACCTGCATACCTACTGTAGGTAAAAAGGACGTTACATCTTGTTTTAATGAATGAACCGTTGGTTCCATGCCAAATGCTAAAGGATTTGATACGTCTATATTACTTAACAACGCAGAACCAGGGATTCTTTTCTTGCCAAAATAATCTTCTCTTTTATCGTAAGAAACATTTTTAGACATTAATGATGTATCTGTGGGAATTTCAGACCATTTTACCTGAGTAAATTTGCTTCTGTCCTGAGTAAAAAATTCAACGGCATTTTCCAAAGCTATTAAAGTACCTCCTCGGCTTACCCAGTCTTGTAACTGAGCGTAGGCTTCTCTATCAAATATATAGCGTAAATTATTGCCTCCTCCAGGTAATATAAGAACATCATAATCATTTAGGTCTGCATAACCATATCGCTCACCAAATTTAGGCATCGCTGATTGCAATAAAATGGAAGATCTTATGCGATCGACAGGTAAACCAACCTCTTCATCAAAAAGAAACCAAACCTGACCAGCGGTTTGCATATTAAATGGAGCATCAACCATTAAAGCCACTCTGGGTTGTTGAACAGGTCTATTTTTTGAAGACCCCAAATCAAGCCCTTCTGTGGCACGACCTGTTGAAATTGAATGAACCGAAACATTATGTTTTAAACTAACAGCCTGTAATTCAACAGATAAATCTGCTTTTTTATCAATATTGGCACCAGTTAAAATAATTAATGTTCCCGCCGAAAAGGAAATATTATCCATTTTAAAAGGTTTGGACGCAGATCTAACCTTATATCCCAATTTCCATAAATGAGCTAATGCAGCGGGCGCATATCGCTGATTCCAATCTATTGCATAGCCGTACGCATTGGGTAAAACAGTATTATTCGACTTAGTTTCGCTCAGAGCTTCTGAAGAAACTGAAACATTTTCTTTGGTGAAAAAGGCATGTAAGTTATAGGCAATGGGAAGCGCCCAAATAGCCATATCATACATAACAGAGTCCTCAATTTCCAGTGATTTATCCATTACACTGTTAATCAATAAATGCTGTGGCTGATTACAGGACAGCAGAATAGTACCTTTTGGAAATGTTTTACGTGTCGAAATATTTGATTCATAATCAAATACCGAATTCACAGTAAATGATTCTTTTGCTTGTTCAAACTTGACGCCATGACGTTGTAAAATTTGAACTACATCTGGTGTGTACATATCACCAGGAGATAAAAAATAGGTTTTATTGGACGATAATGATTTTGAAGGTTGCCAGGCATCATAACTGTAGCGTAAAAGTTCCTTTTTGTGTTTTACTCCAGTAAATAAAGACTGAACAGACGTAGTGTAATGATCCCAAATCCTTTGCCTTAAAGTTAAAATAGTCCCATCCTCTGTTTCGATAGCGCGACCACCTGCAATACCTCCCTGTTCCGTTAACATAGCTATGGCTCCCATGATACTTGGATAACTTGAACCATATCCAGGGTAGAAAAAATCAAAAGCTTCACGGGTAAAATAGCTAATATCATTTTTATTGAAGGCCGCTATATTTGCTCTTCCAAAAGTATCTGACCAAGCCTCGTAAGTAGGCGGTAATATTTTATTTCGTGGCGTCGTGCCAGGCATAGTAAAATAATTACTATTGTAACCTTGTTCGTGATGATCTACGTGTATCTGGGGCATCCATTTTTGATATTCAGTGGTCAAATTTCTTGTTTCAGGATGGATACCCCATGACCAGTCTCTGTTTACATCAAACCAATAATGATTAGAACGGCCATTTGGCGAAGGTTCATAATGCTCTAAATCATTTTTAGAGGTAGCCAATTGCTTTCTTCTAACTGAATTATACCATTGAATGTAACGTTCTCGTCCATCAGGATTAATACATACATAAATTTGAATAACGGAATTTTGCAACAACTGATTAGTAGCTTCATCTGTGGCAGCAGCTAACCGGTAAGCGACTTGAAGCGCTGCTTCACTGGTGGATGTTTCATTTCCATGGATATTGTAACTAAGTGATAGAAAAACAGGGTCTTTCTCCATAATATCCATTGCCTGAGCATCATTGGCCGTCATTAACTTTAAATGATTCGTCCGAATACGCTCTAAATTCGCTAAATTTTCAGGAGATGAAAAAACCAATAAATAAAGGGAACGATTTTCATACGTTTTTCCATATTCCACTAATTTAAGTCTGTTAGACTTCTTGGATAGGTCTTTAATATAGTTTTCAATACTCGAATAATACGTTGAATGCTCCCCCAGTTCATAACCAAGAAATGAGGATGGCGTTGGAATATTTTGATTAACGGCTAATCCAGGTTCAAATGAAAACCTCTCCAGGTTCATCCATTCTTTTTGAGAAAAAAGTCCGGTAAAAAAAGAAAACAAGAAAAATAAAACGATAACATTTTTCATTAAATTATTTTTTAGTTAACGACGAGATGAGATCAAAGTAGTAGGATAAACGATAACGCTTTCATTTCCATCGAGACCAACGGAGGCGATGCCAAACAAAAAATTATCAATAATAATTTTATCCAGCGTAAATTCAGTCAAGCCTTTTAGCACAAACTTTGAATATTGCCATTGTGCTGAAGTGGTTTCTCTCCAATAAATTTTATGACCGGCAAGACCTTCAAAATTTGAAGGCTTCCATTTAAAACGGGTTGAAGGTTGAACAATGCCGCCGATCTGAACATCTTCTGGTGGCGGTGGAGCCCAGGCTAAAGAAGCCAGGGTTATGGCATTAACACCCGTTAATTTAGATGCATAATCAAAATTAACTCCTTCAATAACATCCCCGTATTTAATCCCATTTTCAATTCTAATGTCTTCATGTTGCCTGTAATAATTTTCATGTGTCTCCATAATTCTTACCCCCGGAAAACCTTCATCATTAAATGGTTTATGATGTCCTCCCCTGCCGAATCTATCCAATCTGTAAATCATCTTTGCATCTAAATTGGTACAATAAAGATCAGTCAGTTTATCAATATATCTGGCAATTTGTCTGGAAGGACCATCCACTTCACCACCATATACCCTATGCCATGCCCTTTCTCTTTCAGTTTCAAGAGTAGATACTGGTTCCGAAAAAATTCTAAAAGTAGTATTATCAATAATACCATCGACGCCTTCAATATTGCCAATCATATCATTATTAAGGACAGCAATGATATCCCATTGATTCATTTTAGCAAATTTTGCTACTGTAGTACCGCCTAACAGACCTTGCTCTTCGCCTGATAATCCAATATAAATGATGCTTGTTGAAAAACGATATTTTGATAAAACAGCGGCGGCTTCCAGCACTCCGGCCATGCCACTGGCATTATCATTAGCCCCCGGATTATCCTTTTGAGCATCTAACACATCCGTAACCCGTGAATCGATATCGGCTGTCATTATAACATATCTATTGGGATAAACCGAACCTTTTTGAATAGCTAATACATTAGAAATATTAATATCCTCTTTTATTCTGGGATTAAATCCAGCTTTAAATACTTCGTTCATGTAGGAAACTTCCAGACATTGATTACAAGAAGAGCTGATTTTTTGAAATTCGTTGTGAATCCAGCGTCTTGCAGCACCAATGCCTTTTGTGTTTGACACAGTATCTGAAAAAGTGCTTCTTGTTCCAAAATTAGCCAGTGTTCGGATACTATTTTCAATAGCCTTTGGATTAGGTGCTTTGGCAATTTCAAATAATCGATTATCTAATTGGCCCCAAAGAAGCCGGGACCAAAGAAAAAGAAAAATGATTGGAAAATAAAAGGAGTGTTTCAAGTGTTTTTTCATTGTTTTAGGTATTAAATAAAGACTTAATTAGGAAAAAGAAGCCTACGAATCTGACTTACTGAACAAATTTTAATCTTAGAGAAATACAGTGGAAAATACTGATTGTTTATCCAAATGGGAAATAAATTTCTATAAAATAGACTATTGGGATTACCGGATTGTCCAGGTGTATTGGTCGCCAAACAAAAATCCCAGTTTTTTAAATCCGAAATAAATCTGAAGCTGGCACCATGTGTTTGATTATCACCCCTTCCCGTTACATTGGCTGTAAATCCATTTCCACCTCTCGGAGCAGGTCCTACCTCCAGTATTGACCGAATATTTTGATTAACAACAGCGCTTAATGGGTGTTTTAACAAAATATGTTTATTATTTATCTGACCGTATTGCCACAAATTTACCTCTTTACCCAATTTTAGTTCCACGTTTTGAATAGCCTTTTCAAATGTTTTAAATAAGAAATCATTCCTGCCTTGAACAGGTTGGGAACCAAATTTTGCGTCAGGAAATAGAAGGTTATCCATTATCATTTTAAGTTGAGGGGTAACCAAAGACATAACCTTTTCTGGAACAAATTGTATTTTATACTCCGATAAAATAACTCTTTCCCAGGAATCATAAATGGTGGCAGCGATAGAATTGACCGTCAAATTATAATCCCAATCATTAAAGAAGCCGATAAATTTTTCATACTTTTTGAAGGCAGGAATGCTAGAAATAAAAGGTACCAATTGCCTTGCAGGTAGAGACAGATAATCTGTTTGAAGCATCATAAAATCCTGCACAGATAATTTCTTTCCACTACCCAAATATTCCTTTATTCGCAAACCTCTATAAGGATCCGACCATGAAAAACCAACAGTATTGGGGTATTTGAAATCGAGAGGCACCACATTTTCATTGGCTGTGACGACGTAGTTTTGTGAAGGATTGTAACTAGAAGGTCTTTCAGAAATA
Organism: Haliscomenobacter hydrossis DSM 1100; assembly: GCA_945878825.1. GTDB lineage: Bacteria > Bacteroidota > Bacteroidia > Chitinophagales > Saprospiraceae > BJGN01. The sequence continues at coordinate 2,674 of CAMDWC010000109.1, read as the reverse complement.
GGTATAAATCCATCCCAATCTCTACTTCCATCTCCAATGACAGGAACCATGCCACTACTATTATTTCGAATTGGTGCAATGCCTACCGTTTGCCAACCTATATTTCTTAACCGGTCGGCCCAAATCATATTTTCGCCTGGAATATGAGAAAGAGTGCATGCCAACTTAAATTCATCCCAATTTTTTGCCTGATTCATTCTGAGACTAGCCAAATAGGGCGCGCCCCCTTTTTCTAACCAGGCACATCTTACAGCTACAGCAATATTTTTTTCTTTTATCATTTTAAGTACAGGACCATGAACGGAATAAAACAAAGAAAAATAAAGCATACCCTTTCCTTTTACGGAAATAGAATCTTTTATTTCAATAAAATCAAGCCATTTTCCATGATATTTATACTGGAGTACATTGGAAGGATTAAGTTCATAAACGTACATATCTTCAGCGTCAGTAGCATGAATGGTGAGTCCCCATGCGCCATATTCATTATGTCCAATAGAAACACCTGGAATAGTAGGTTCACCCCCACCTATAACATTCCAACCGGGAGAAACCAGATGCGTAATATATCTAAGCGATGGAGCAGACATAGCCCTATGAGGATCGTTGGCTAACATGGGGAAACCACTTTCGGTTAATGCACCGGAGACCACCCAGTTATTACTACCAATCACTTGCTTTTCTTCATTTAATGAAAATTGTTCTTCATTCATTAGAGAAGAAAGTACCATGTAATTCTTTGTTGAATTTCTATCTGAGAAAGCCAGTATATCTTCTGGAAGGTAATTTACCTGGCGTTTAAAAGCTTTATATAAATCCATTACATCAGGATATAAAAGAATTTCTTTTACTAAGGAATCCAATCTTAAGTCCGGATTATTGGGATGATACCAATTTATTTCCTTTGTTTTATCTTCCCCAATTTGATAAACGACAAGAGCAGTTTCCCATTCATCTGTTAGGTTGCCAAGTAGCCCCTGATGCCTCGAAATAATATCTTCTGGTTTAAAATGTTGTGGTTTGATACCTAATAACCTAAATTCAACAGGCAAGGAATCTAAGTTTAGCAGAGCCACATCAATAGCTGCATTAACACCATTTACGAAAGAATGTATTATTTGATAACCATTTGGATGGTAATGATTGAATTCAGCCATTGAGTCTCCTCTATAGCTAAAAAGTCTGGAGGCGATATCTTTTTGTAATTCTCTTTCACCAAGTATATCCGATAGAAGACCTCTAGCTTGCCTTCTCCACATTTCAAATTGAAATAATCTGTCCGTTGCAGATTGAAACCCTTGAGCAAAAAACATATCATTTTCATTATTTGCATAAATGTGGGGAACACCGAAAGGATCTATCATTATCTCCACCTCTTCCTGAAGCCCGGTAAAATTTTCAATTTTCTGTGCAAATGCAGAAACACAAATTGAAATAGAAAATAATGTTAATAATAATTTCATAAATTGATAATTTTGACGATTAAAAGTACGATTTTCCCTTATATATTTTAATTTTAGGAAACATTTTCAACATTACTTGAACCTATAACTACTTTAAATATGTCTATTTCAAGGAAAACATTTGTCAAGAGTATCGCAGCAGCTACCTTATTGCTTCCCATAGGCATGAAAGCAGTCATGGGAAAAGGAAATAAGACATCGGGAAATAGTTCAGGAATTTCCAGTAAATCGTATTCTTGGAAAATGGTTACTACCTGGCCACCGAATTTCCCTATTTTTGACGAAGCTTGTAAGTTATTCGCCAGTATGGTAGAAGAAATGTCAGGAGGACGGATAAAAATTAGGGTCTTTGGAGGTGGTGAACTAGTTCCCTCATTAGAGATATTCGATGCAGTTAGAAATGGTTCGGCAGAAATTGGTCATGGTTCAGCTTATTATTGGGCAGGAAAATCTCCTGCCGCATCCTTCTTTTCCACTGTACCCTTTGGAATGAATGCGCAACAAGTTTCTTCGTGGTTGCATGCGGGAGATGGCTTGGCTTTATGGCAAGAATTATATGCTAATTTTGGATTAATTCCACTCCCCGCAGGTAATACAGGGGTTCAAATGGGCGGCTGGTTTAACAAAGAAATAAATACCATATCTGATTTGAAAGGTTTAAAAATGAGAATTCCTGGTCTTGGTGGAGCCGTTTTAGCCAAAGCAGGAGGATCACCCATTCTTTTAGCGGGAGGAGAATTATATACAGGTTTAGAAAGGGGTATCATCGATGCCACAGAATGGCTCTCCCCATATCATGACAGTTTAATGGGTTTCGACGAAATTGCAAAATATTATTACACTCCGGGATGGCATGAACCAGGTACCAATTTAGAGATTATTCTTAACAAGGAAAAATTTGAAGAACTTACTGATGATCTAAAGGCAATTATTAAAGCTGCATCATCCTACTGTGGAACCTGGTTACACGCTCAAATGGAAGCCAAAAATGCTGTGGCATACAGTGAACTTTTGAAAAAAGGCACTGAAATACGCACATTTCCACCAGAAGTTATCAATGAATTAAGAAAACTAACTAAAGAGGTGATCAATGATTTAGCCGAAAAAGATCCATTTACTAAAAGAGTATATGCTTCTTATTATGCTTTTCAAGAGAAAGCAAACAAATATTCTAATATCGCTGAAAAAGCTTTTTACAACAATTTGCAAGA
>CAMDWC010000108.1 GCA_945878825.1 Haliscomenobacter hydrossis DSM 1100 | reverse complement strand
TAATAAAGGTCGTCGAAAGACAACAAATCGCGTTGCACTCCATAAGCATTCATGGTAAGTTCCATAGCATTCCTATTGTCATTAAATCCATCAAAAGCTAAGGCAACGAGATCATGAGACCTAAAATTAAAATCGCGTTTAAAATCTGTAGCACGAATGGCCTTTTTACCTAAAGAATCTGAGGCAAAAATGCCAAAATACAAATACTGTTTATTGTAAAGAACGCGTAAAAAAGTTTGTTGATTAGCAAGTTCGCCTTGATTAGGTTCAATTTGAAGAAAGGAGGAATTTACTGGTGTATTTTTCCATTCTTCCTCATTCAGTATTCCATCAATGCGAATAGATTTTTCAATTTTTTTTGAATCAATAGCTCTTTTAACCTTGCTGGGTGGAAAAATTTCAGCATCCTGACACCGTAGTGGCACAACAATAAAAAGTAAAAAACAAGTACCAAGGTATAAAATGCGAGTGAAAAAAGTCATAAGTAAGGATTAAATGCTTACAAAAGTAGTTATTCCCCTTCATAAAACGAAAAAACCCCTTGATTTTCACCAAGGGGTTTTTCTTGAAAATCAACTTAACGTTAATTTTTTACACAACGTACGGAGAAACCGAATTTATCATTTTCTGCATATCTAGTTACAGTATCTGTATTATATTCTAAACGACGGGCATAGGAATTGCTGGCATCAAATGGAGTAGAAGTCCACCAAAACCCATTATTATTTAAATCCCCAAAATTAAGTCCGCCGCGACCACCCCCTGGTAGTGCTCCAAATAATGAAGTGTTTGAATTTACATTGGGTGTTGTCCATAAAGTTATTGCTTTCAATTCATTTCCAGCCGCTGCGTCATTACCATATAAAGCGGTTAAAGAGGTCCAATCTGCATCAGTGGCAACACGCGAACCAGTTGGACAAAGCCCTCTAACGTCAGAAACTGCATACCAATTATATAATTTACCATAAATAATATCATTATTAATGTCATTATTATAATAAACCCAAGCACCTGTAGTTCTCAATCCCCAATCACCAGCTACTGGAACATTTTCAATGACGACACCATTAGCATATTTACTGGTTTTCAAATTCTCCCTAAACCACTCTAAACCATTTATATTTATGGTAGTATACTGATTATTTGATGAATCAATGATTGGAAGAGAAGTAAAAATTTGCTGATTACCATAAGCGGTACCTATTGCATTGGTTGCATAAGCACGAACGTAATAAGTAATTCCAGAAGATATATTTGTAACATTTGAGGTAAATGCACCAGTAGCGGTCGCGCCATCCGTACTTGTAGAGGAGGGTGTACCTAAGACAGGATTAACTGTTTTACTCCAAACGATACCCCTTGCCAAAATGGCTGAACCCCCATTAGAAGAAATATTTCCACCACTTACTGAAGAAATCTGTGTTATAGCAGTAACGATGGTTGTTGTCAAGGTAGGAATTATTGGACTTGTGGTGAAACTATCAAGTACACCGTAGCTCGTACCAATGACATTGGTAGCATAAGCGCGGACATAATATTTTGTATTACCGGTCAAGCCAATAATATTTGATACCCAATCCAAACCTACTGTATTGTCTACTAATTTAGTATTTAGAATAGTCGGATTCGTAGCCGTGCCATAAACTACACCCTTCTCTGAATGTAGTGCACCTCCTGTCAAAGTAATAGTACCTCCAGAGGTAGCAGAGGTAGAGGTTATCGCCGTTACCGGCTTAGTTACTACCGTTGGAGCTACAGCTAGGGTGGTGAAAGTGATTTCATTGCCATAAGCAGTGCCTACATTATTAGTCACGTAAGATCGGACGTAGTAAGTGGTTCCGGGAGGCGTCAAACTGGTTAAACTACTTGAGAATACACCAGTGCCTGACCCATCTGTTGTTTTTGTGGAGAGTGAAACTGTTGGCATTGTCGCTATATTCCAAACAACCCCTCTTGCTGATATAACACCGCCTCCATTAGCCGTTACATTACCTCCTGAAATGGCCGAATTAAATGTTATGGAGGTAATAGGCGTTGTGGTTATAGTCGCCAAAACCGCTGTTGTGGCGGTAAAATTAAGTTGAGAACTATACCCTGTGCCCGTTGCATTGGTTGCATAAGCACGGACATAATAGATAGAATCACCAAATAAGCCTGTCAATTGACTCGTAAAGGGTGCTAACCCTGAGCCATCCGTTGTTTTTGAGTTTGAGATGGTAGGATTTGGGAAAGTGCTCCAAACAATACCTTTACTTAAAATGGCAGCTCCCCCATCGGAGGTGATTGCACCGCCACTTCTTGCTGAAATATTAGTTATTAAATCTATTGGATTAATAGTAACCGTAGGCACCACAGGTGTCAAAGTTGTAAAGTTTAACTCATTTCCATAAGCTGTTCCTGCACTATTGGTAGCATAGGAACGGACGTAATAAAGTCTTGATCCAGCCAACCCTCTAATGGTATCAGGAAAAATATCATTTGTTGAGCCATTGATTGACCTGTTTTTAGTTACAAGAGGATTAGTTAACGTATCCCAAACGACCCCTCTTGCCGTAACAAGTGCCCCCCCATTATTCACAATAGATCCACCTGTTGCAACACTTACACTAGTAATGGATGAAAAGGCTGTTGTTGTGAGCGACGGTGGCGTCGGCACTGGAGTAGTGAAAGTTACCTGATTTCCATAAGCTATCCCCGTTGTATTAACAGCATAAGATCTCACATAGTAAACAGTACTTCCTAATAAACCAGATATATTACTGGTGAAGGCACCTGTTCCCGTACCATTATTAGTAGTACTATTTGATACGGTTGGATTGGGTGAAGTACTCCAGCAAATACCTCGGGCGGTTACAGGCGTTCCTCCGTCAGACGTTATATTACCTCCACTTATAGCCGCTATATTAGTTACTGACGTTGCCGCATTGGTTGTTAAGGTAGCTAAGGCAGGACCTGACCACATTGGAATGCCAGTTTGAGAAAGAAATAATCCCTGACCAGGAAGACCAGTTTGAATTTTAACCCACACTGTACCATTCCAATATAAAATATCTCCTGAGGTATTCCCAGTTTGGGGAAGCCCGACTTTTTGGTTCCAGCTAGCGGTATCGACTGCCTTAATTCCCTTTGCAATACTGGCATTAAATAGAGGGTCTGATTCTGTATTCCAATAAGCGGTATCGGCAGCGGTAATTCCTTTTGCTACACTAGCATTAAATAAAGGGTCTTTCTCTATGAAAATACTCAGTTTCTTGTTCCAATAAGCCGTATCAACCGCCGTAATTCCTTTTGCTACACTAGCATCAAATAAAGGATCTGATTCTGTATTCCAATAAGCGGTATCAGCAGCGGTAATTCCTTTTGCTACACTGGCATTAAATAAAGGATCTTTCTCTATGAAAATACTCAGTTTCTTGTTCCAATAAGCTGTATCAACCGCGGTAATACTTTTCGCCACACTGGCATTAAATAAAGGATCTTTTTCTATAAAAACACTCAATTTCTTATTCCAATAAGCTGTATCAGCAGCGGTAATACTTTTCGCCACACTGGCATTAAATAAAGGATCTAATTCCGTTAATGGCCCTGTAACCTTTTCTGCCGATTTAGCATATATAGAAAAAGGCACACTGAGAAGTTGAGAAACAACCACCAAAGTATAATTCTTACCTCCAGTTGGATCAGTCTCAGATTTTACGTAAAATGGACCCTTCGACCAGTCTATTCCTGACATGGTTCCAAACAAAGGAGCACCTGAACCTATATTTAGATAAATTAATCCATTTAAGTTGGTTTTGACGCTGTGTTCCTCCTGATATAATAATACATCTGCCGCAGTACCCCTTAGAATACTGATGCGCGTTCCCACGGATACATTGGAAACCAACTCATTACTACTATTTCTAATAATAGCCTGATAACTTATCAAATCAGGTGCTTGACCAATGCCAACGGCATGTATCATAATAAAAAATAAGAAGAGAATACTTCCTTTGATTACTCCTTTCATAGTTTTAATTTTTTGTACTTTTTGCTGGTGTTACCTCTTCCTTTTTTTCATCGGCCTTGTACTGCTTGATGGCCTCTGGTTTAGAAGTTAATTTAAATGCTAAAAAAATGACATGATTTCCACCCCTCGAAAAGTCATTCATCGCGGAAAGTGGCGTTTCAAATTGATAACCGAGAACAAAGGGATGCCAAGATACCAGTGCGTTTACCCCCACAGACTGCCTTCCCGTTATGGCAGCATATCCGTAATTCCTAAAGACAGGTGAAATGGTAAAAAATGAGCTAGGAGAAGATATAAATTTAAAATCTAACATCATATCAAACTGAAAATCTGAATTCTTCTGTGTCCTATATAAAACATTAGGTCTTATGACCATATTCTCTTTTAACTTTAAATCAACCCCAGAATTAATAAAAACAGTGAATGCATTTTGAATATCATCCTTATTTGTAAAAATAGTGCTGACATTTGGTATAATGTTGTAAGCTGAAAGACCCAAATTAAATCCACTTGAATAAAAGTTAAACCCAAAGTTAGCATTTGGATAAGCATTAGACAATTTATTGGGGTCTGTCAGTGTAATATCGTCTGATTCTTCTGGTTTAAAATTGGAACCATCAATACTATATTGATTGTACGTGGCAGATAATCCGAAAGAAAAACCAGTAGAAGGTACTGAACCCTTTTTATCACTACTTACATGGTAAGCAAAAGTAGTTTCGAAGCCAGTGAAAGAAGAAAATCCGTTTTTATCTTTAAATCCGTTAACGCCCACCCCAACTTTACTTTTGGAGAAAGGGTAATCTATAGATAAAACTTGTGAATTAGGCGAATTTTCAAATCCCACCAATTGCTTTTTATAAATAATCGCTACGTTTCCATTATTTTGAGCTCCCGCCAACGCAGGATTAGTCAAGTAGGGCTTAAAAAAATGTTGGTTTTGGAAGATATAATTTTGCCCCTTTCCTATAAAACTACATGCAACAAAGAGAATTGTTATTAATTTTTTCATATACTTTTTATCTTAGAAGAGTGAAATTCCCTTTCAACGGAACTGCGTCCTTTGAGATTTGAATGACATACCAATAATCACCCGCCGAAGCTGGATAATTATTGACCATTCCATTCCAACCGGGGGAAGAACCGGGATATTCAATTAATAATCTACCCAATCGGTCAAAAATATATACTTTCGATTCCGGTTTAAACGCCAGCGCAGGAATCGACCACAAATCATTTTTTCCATCTTCGTTGGGTGTAAATACGTTGGGTATTTTGATTTCGCTCTCAATCACTTTAACCATAACATTGCAGGTTTTTTCTCCAATAGTTAGTGCGAAAAAGGCTATTCCAGCTGTATCAGGTTTACCCGTTAATCTGAAAGATAAAGTGCCACCGCTACTATTTAATAGCAAAGAATCCGCCTTTAAGGTTAATCCCTTCACAACGGAAGAGGCAATATTAACAGGATATGATTTCTTATTATTCCCTCCCTGATAACTTATGGTTACTGCGCCGGAATAATCTAATTTTGAACCTACATCCTTTGGATTAACCACAATACTACCACAATTCAAAGTGGAAATTTTAGGTTCCAATATGATTACTGGCAGATTAAAAGTGCATGTTTTTGCACCAAAAGTCAGGCTAAAAATAGCAAGACCTGTGTCGGCAGGTGTACCCTTAATTACCAACTCAACAGATCCATTCCCATTAGCTAGTTTTCCCGGCTGTAAACTCAGATTCAACCCTGAAACGCCAGATGATGGTAAATTAAGACCTAAAAAATTAGCACCATTACCTTTCAAATAAGGTAATATCATAACCCCATTATAAACCTCCCCTTTATATATTTCTTTATTATCTAAAACGATCCCATTACAAGATAATTCCTCTACTTTAGATACCAATTCATAAACAGAGGGTTGTTGTATCCCCTGGTTAATATTTAAATCAGCACTTTTTTCATTCTGAAAAAAGACCTGCCCAACAGTCACCTGGGCTGAGCCATTGACATCATTAACAACACCATTTCCCCCCGATGCTGGTATAAATGGGATAGGGTCCTGTCCGTTCGCCATATTGAATAAACCCGTTCCATAAAACAGGACGAACAATAAAAAATATGAAAGGTGTTTATACATCATTATGGTAGTTGTATTTAAAACTTATAAACTGTATTTAACTGAAATGGAGTTAATTAATCCCAAATATAAACAAATAAATTATATATTACAATATTTATAACTTTTTAAAAAAAATAATATAGCTGATAAGCGATTAAGTTAGACCCAATTAAATTTTCACTTTTTAGTCATTCTCAAAATTTATACCCAATACCTAGAAAAGTGGCTAAAAATGAGTTTGTTTTTGCTGTATTCCCTTTTGATATGCCCATTTTAGCTTCGGTAAAAAAAGATAATCTTGAAGTAAGCTGAAAAGATCCACCTATATTTCCCATCATCAAAATCTCAGTGGAAATCTTGTTACTTACTTGATTATATTTATAGCTACTGTTATTGGAAAGTTCAATAAATTCATAGGTAATCTGAGCCGGCATAATTATTTTAGCACCCAGTCCAATTCCTGAATATACCCTGATTTTATTCCTATTCAGAAAATAATAGTTCGTTGAAAAAGATGGTATAATGTTTCTCTCTATTCCTTTTATTTCATGTAAAGTAAATGTCCCCAGCGGATTATTACTGGAAGAAAGCATGACTTTGTCAGTGCTTACGGCTTCTGTTTCAAAAAAATGTTGCGTAAAAATAAGAGAAGGTACTAAGCTAAATCTCGGTGAGATTGCCCATTCTGTGGACCACTGTAATGCCACTGGGTTTTTTATCTCGTCTAAACCAAAGGGTATAAATGCCCCCGCTGACAGGCCAACTTTTACGCTGGATTTTGATTCCTTTTTATTTTCCTCTGGTATTTTTATTTCTTCTTTTTTTTCAACCAGGTTGGCACTCAATGTATCCCCTATCTTTAAAATAGATTCTTGCTTTTCATCTATCTTTTTAACCTCCGTTTTTATATCCTCTTGACGGGTTAAAGCTTCCGATGGAACAGCTAAAATGGGTTGATTTACAACAGGCGGAAATGCCTTTTCCTTAGACACCCGATGAACATAAGCTACTTTGTAAAGCGTATCATAGATGTATTTTTCTTTCTCAACGATAATCGTATCCCTTACTATCGATTGATTATATTGGGTATTCCCGGCAAAAGATTTTTCCAGTTTCAAATGATGTAAGGCAATGCCACTCCAAACGGCATAACCCGATATAAAAGGTAATAAAATCCATGGTAGAACTTTCAGCCAATTCCGTCTCTTTGATTGAAAATCATCTAATTTAGAAGCCAAATCATGCCAATCATCCTCCTTTGGATCAATGATTGAACGAGCATTTTTTAAATTTTCAGAAAATATATGGTCGAATTCGTTATCGCTCATGGTAGGTCAGGATTGTCAGTTTTTCTATACATATTGATATTTAATCATTAATGCTTTCAGTTGAATTCTTGCTTTCGCAAGATTAGATTTAGAGGTTCCTGTTGAAATATTTAACAATTGAGCAATTTCATCATGAGAAAATTGTTCAATCACATAAAGATTGAAAACGAGACGATATGCAGGAGAAAGTTTTTGAATAAGCAGTATCTTCTCCTCGATATCCATTTTATTAAGCCATTGTATATCAAATCGTTCTGACGTATCAGGAATTTCATCCTTTTCACTGGTTTTGATTTTATTCAAATCGGCCCTATACTTATCAATGGCCACTCTTTTTGCCAGTTGAGTTATCCAACCCTTAAAATTAGTACCCTTTTGATAAAGATTTATTTTAGTAAAAATTTTGAAAAATACATCATTTGTAACCTCCTTTGATTCCTCAAAAGATCCAACATAACGCCTGACAATAGAAAAAACAAAACCGTAATAGAACTCATAAATTTCTTTTTGAGCGGCTCTATTATCAACCTTGCAACTATTAAGTACTTTCTCTAATTTTTCATCAATCATTGAAACCTATTCAATCTATTTCCTTTAACGGTAAGGAGCAAAAATAGGTTGCCTCGTTATACTGATGTTTTTCTGTTTACTACATGTATTATTATTCCGTAAAATAATAAGATTAAAGTACCTAATACCCCTGACAAAATGGGGTCGATTGAACTATTTAACCAACTGATAGACTCGGGTAAATTTCGGGAAAAAGTACTCCATGAAATGACTATAATACTTAAAGAAATAGCCACCAATCCATGGAAATAGGATAATTTTATTTTGAGTAAAGCGAGTAAAAACAGCCCAAGTATGCCTCCTCCAAAAATACCGGATAATTGCCACCAGACATCTAGTGCACTCTTCGCTTGAATCATCCAAATGGCAAATAACGTTCCAAGGATACCCCAAACCCAGGTAGCTGTTTGAAGGATAAACATTTGTTTCTTTTCACTTATATTTTCATCAAATCTTCCTTTTAAAAAATCAATCCAAATAACAGTGGCTGAGCAATTTAAAGCAGAATCAATGGTACTCATTGCTGCGGCAATAATGGCTGCAAGAATAAGTCCTTTGAGTCCCACAGGCATTTGTGTTGCAATAAAATGGGGAAAAACCTGATCTCCTTTGGTAATATTGGAAGGCAGAGAATCCTGTAACTGATAAAAATAAAATAAAGCTGTTCCGATAAAGAGAAAGCAAACGGTAAGAAATAAATAAATGATAGTCGCCAGTTTCATAGATTTTGCCGCCTCCTCATTATTCTGAACGGTAGCATATTTTTGAACATAATTCTGGTCTGCCAAAAGATTCCTAAGATTTTCAGTTAAACCATAGATGATCATCACCCAGATAGTTCTTTTGTCAAATGAAAAATCGGACAATCCCCAGGAAAATTTACCCGCATCGTAGGCTTGAGAAAAAAGTTCCGGAGAAGACAAAAACACCATATTTCCTAAAAATACTACGGTGTAAACAATGCCGGCAATCATAACAATCGATTGCATAACATCTGTCCAGATAACTGCCTCTACCCCGCCCATGAGCGTATATAGTATAGTGATAAAACCAATGGCCATTATGATCCATATTAGATTTCCACCAACGAATGGCTGCATGAGTAGAGCGACCAAATATAGAATAACGGCCATGCGACCCACCATGAATAATAAGAAGGAAAAAGCAGCATATAATCTGGCCCAGGAACCGAGACGTTCCTCTAAAAAGGTATAAACAGAGATAAGATTTAATTTTCTGTATAGTGGAATAATTTTAACCACAGCAATCCAGCTTACCGGTATCATACAGAGGGCAAAAATAATGGGATGCCAGTCAGAGTCAAAAGCTTTTCCTGGTGTAGCGATGTATGAAATACTACTGGTGTAGGCACTCATTACGGCCAAACCTGCTGCCCAACCAGGTATTTTACCATTTGCCGTCATAAACTGACCTGCCGTTTTCATTTTTCTGGCAAAATAAAAACCCATACCCAATAAAATAATGCCGTATAAAGCAAGAATAAGGTAGTCAAAAAAAGCTAAGTTCCCCATTGTCAATATTTTAATAAAACTATTTCTTTAAGAATGGATATTTATCCTCTAAATACTTTATGGAAGATTCCAGCTTTTTTAATCCCTCATTTGCCATTGGAAAAAGAGGCGGCATAGCCTTATTCTGGCAAATGCCTTTCAAAGCGAGCGCTGCCTTTATCCCCTTCATAAATCCGTCAAAATATACCGCTCTGTCCAGCTCTTTCACTATTTGCTGAAACTCCATTACTTTAATCAAATCTCCTTGTTGAAAGGCTTCGAATAACCCGACAAAAAGCTGTGGATAAAGATTGGCCCCTCCGCTGACACCCCCATTTCCCCCAATAAATAAAGTTTCCGCCAACAAAATCTCAGGTCCCGTAAAAAAACAGAAATCTGGATTTTCAACACTGCCCATCAGGTTATTCAGATAACTCATGTCTCCTGAACTATCCTTGATGCCTATTATTTTTTCTGATAAAGATAGTTTTTTCACTGCCTCCAATGAAAAAGATACCTTACAATGAGACGGCATGTTATAAAGTAAGGTAGGCAGAGGCAATTGAGGAATTAACCACTCGGAGTAGGCTAATAACTCCTGTTGGTTTATGGGTGAATAATAAGGTGGCGCAAAAACGAGCGCATCGGCACCATTATCTGCAGCATAAGCAGCTATTTCCAATAATTCCTCCGGACTTGTATCGGTAACACATACAAAAACGGGTTTCCTTTCCTGAACAAAAGTCTTGGTATGTTTAATTATTTCCTTCCTGATTCTATGGCTTAAATTAGGTCCTTCCCCTGTGGTTCCTAATATAAAAATTCCGTGAACCTGATGTTCAATAAGCCTGTTTAACACATTTTCCAGCCCATCAACATCTAAAGTGTTTGTGTCAATTAATGGAGATACTACTGGTGGAATAATTCCAAAAAGTTTTGTTGGCAACATAAAACGGTAAACTAATTAATTTTTAATTCCGCAAATCGAATCTTTCTTCTTTTCCAGGTATA